>JBGVGP010000198.1:0-8500 GCA_045121735.1 Acutalibacteraceae bacterium | reverse complement strand
ACGAGATAAGCGAGTCTTCTGCTTCGGTAGGCTTTCTCAAAAGTGAAATAATTGCAGGACAGTGGAATCTTCTTCTTCATGTTCATGCTCTTGTTACAGATATATGCACATGCAATATAAAAATTGAAGGCGAGGTGGCAGAATGAAAAAGTGGTATCCATGTGAGCTTCATTGCCACACTCTTCACTCCGACGGAAGCTTTACCGTAAACGAGCTTCTTTCTGCTGCTAAAAGCAGAGGTCTTTCAGGTATCTGCCTTACGGACCATAATACGGTTTCAGGCTGGACAGAAACAGAAGAGGAAAAAGAGCTTGCCGTTTTAAAGGGTATAGAATACACAACCTACCACGGTCATATGCTTTGCCTGGGTACAGATAAAATCATTGACTTTACAGGTATGAGCAATATTGACAGCACAATCAGCTATTTCCGTGATAACGGCGGTCTTGTCGGTATAGCACATCCCTTTCAGCTTGGTACACCTATTTGTACGGGCGGCCATTGGGATTACAAAATAACAAAATGGGAAAACGTCAGCTATGTCGAGGTCTTTTCTGAGGGCTGTCCCTATCTTAACACACCGAACAAAAAGGCAAGAGCCTTATGGCACAGCCTTCTTGACAGGGGCTACAAAATTGCCCCCTCAATGGGTAGAGACTGGCACTGTACCAACGGTGACATAAATCTTGCCGCCTGCACCTATCTTTTATGTGATGAGGGTAAGCTTACGGACGATAAAATGAAGCAAGCCGTTAAAGAGGGCAGAACCTTTATTACAACGGGTCCCTGCTTCACCTTTGAAACTGCCGACGGCTTTACCGTAGGTGACGAAATAAAGGCTGGGGAGAATAGCCTCAGAATTACACTTGATACAGAAAGACAGTTAAAAATTGCTGAGGGTCAGCATTTTAATTTTAAAGAAATCCGTCTTATTTCAAACGGCGGTGAAACTGTCGGCAGCATTTCTGCCGATGAGAAAAAGCTGACCTATGAATTCATAAGCGGTCAATGGTACTCTCTTGAGCTTTGGGGAGACATTGATGAAAAAACTGACACATTACTTGCTCTTACGGGCGCAATGTATGTCAGATAAAGGAGAATAAAATATGACAGAAACAAAACAGAAGCGCTATGTCGGAGTTAAGGAAACTCTCCTTTACGGTATAGCAAACGGCGGACAGTGCATCGGCTACAATATGATAAGAGCACAGTTCAACTTTTTCCTTATTACAATTTTCGGCGTGCCTTCAAATGCTGTTGCACTTATGATTCTTGTTATGGGCTTATGGGATGCCTTCAATGACCCTCTTATGGGCTCAATTGTTGACAGAACAAGAACACGCTACGGTAAGCTCAGACCTTATCTTATGTTTGTGCCGCTTCCTCTCGGTCTTATGACGATTCTTTTCTTCGGTGGCCCTGTATTTTTAGGTGATGCAACCGACACAAAGAAGATTATTTATATGTGTATTACATATTTTGCCTGGGAGTTCTTCTATACAATAGGCGATATTCCGTTCTGGGGACTTTCAGCGGCAATTTCACCTAATCCCGATGACCGTTCAAGAGCAATCAAGTCAGCAAGACTTATTTCAGGCATCATTGGCGGTATTCCCGGTCTTATCATTATTCCCTGCGTTGACCTTGCACGTAACGGTAAGATTCCTCTTTCAATGTCACAGGTTTTCTTTATCCTCGGTATTCTTGCGGGTACTGTGGGTATGGGCCTTTTCGCTCTGTCAGGCTTCTGCACAAAGGAGAGAGTTGTGCAGTCAAATGATGAGCCGAAGCTTCTTGACTGCTTCCGCTACCTTTTCAAAAACAAGCCCCTTCTTCTTATAACTCTTTCAAATGTTATAGGTACGGTAGAGGGTATCGGCGGCACCTTCACAACCTTCTTCTATACAATGTCTCTTGGCATAAACAGCCTTTCAATTCTTGCCGGTCTTCCCGGTACAATTATGGGATGGGCGACCTATCCGCTTATGACCATACTTGAAAAGCGTTGGAGCTCAAGACAGATTCTTTTCAGAGTATCCTTCTTCCACGCCTTTGTAACCGTTTGTGTGTTCCTTGCAGGCTGCAAGTGCTATACCAATCCTGCAATCATCGTTCCCTTGCTTGCACTTCAGGGTGTTTCAGGCTCAATAAGCGGCTCTGTAAAGGCTGTTATCCCGACAAAGATGATTGCCGAAACTGTTGATTATATGGAATATAAAACAGGTAAGCGTAATGAGGGTATGTCATTCTCAATTCTTACATTTGTAGGTAAGCTTACATCCTCACTCTCTGCTTCAATGGCTGCTCTTATAATGCCTCTTGTAGGTGTTGCGCAGGTTGGTGAGAATCTTCAGCTTGTAGAAAACAGCGGTGTAAACACACTCTTCTGGCTGTGGGGTCTTGTTACCTGCATTCCCACTGTTCTCGGTCTTCTGTCACTTATTCCTTATTTCTTCTATGATCTTGAGGGAGATAAGCTTAAAATGATTCAGGAAGAAAACCGTAAAAGACAGGATGCTATTATAAAGGAGGCAGAATAATGAATAATAAGTGCCCTAAATGCGGCAAGAAGCTCAGCGTCTTTTATATAAAGCAGAATTGCTCAGAGTGCGGATGTGATCTTCTTAATTATGACCGTGAAAAAAAGCTTGAAAAAGATGCCGAAAGGGCAGAGGCAGAATTTGCCCTACTTGATAAGCTTCTCAGTAAATTCAAAAGAAAAAGCAAATAAAAAACCGGCTGATGCTCAAAGCATCAGCCGGTTTTTACTTGCTGTCAATTTTCTTCTTTTTCTTCTACGTGCTTTTCAAAAACAAATTCCTTGAGAGCTTCCGCATTGCTTTCGGCGTTGAATACGATAACGTCTCCGATGCCGTCAATCGATTCGTCCCACCAGGTTCCTGCAGCGGGTATCTGCATCTGAACAATATCGTAGTGAAGGAATTTAACGGCCGCACCGGCACCGAGTGAAATAAGCTCGTTTCTTGAAATATCCGTTCTTATGTTGGGAACAACCTGCCTTACAATATCCATAAGCTTGAAGAGGTTTGTTTTTGCCGCCTTGCCGATAACGGCCTTGATAACCTTTCTTTGTCTCTGCGTTCTGTAAAGGTCGTTGTCAAGATATCTCATACGGCAGTACATAAGCGAGGCGTTGCCGTTCATAACGTTTACACCGGGCTTGATGTAAATATACTTAAGCTCGTCAACCATATATTCAGCCTCATATTCACTTACCTCAACGGGTATGCCGCCAAGAAGATTTATAAACTGCTTGAATACTTCAAAATTTACTGTAAGATAGCGGTCAATCTTTACGCCGAAGTTATATTCAATTGTGTCCATTGTCAGCTGAGCTCCGCCGAAACGGTAGGCTGAATTGAGCTTGTCCTCGTAGCCCTCTGAGGGGATATAAACGTAGCTGTCGCGTAAAAATGAGGTGAGCTTTATCTGCTTGTTCTTTTTGTCAATGGAAAAAAGAATCATTGTGTCGGCTCTCTGTCCGCTGACAAGCTCGGCCTCGGGGTTGTCCTCTGCGCGCTCGTCACTGCCTATTATGAGAATGTTTTCAACATCGGGGCTTGAAGCAAGCTCGCTTTCGTCAATATAAGCATTTTCTACAATTGAATCATCGTAGTCAATGTTGCCCATAGCATAATAGCCGTAGCCGATAATACCGACGAAAAGCAAAATAAATACTGCGGAAACTGCAAGTATGATTTTGCTCTTGACGTTTTTCTTTGAGGGATTTACCGGTGGCTTCTGCGGCGTTCTTGCGTGTGCAGGCACATAGCCCTTATCCTGAGCTTTTCTTACGGCAGGAGTATATTCGTCGGGTCTTCGGGAGGGCACACGGCTTCCGGTCGGTGTTCTTGAGGGAGTATGTGCCTTATCTGATGAAGAATTGCGTGCTGCAGAGGGTGCTCTTGAGGGCTGCGCCGAGCCTGAAGAAGCTTTTTTTGCTCCTTGAGGTGTGCGGTTTTTCGGTGCACCTTCACGGTAGTCGTCAAATGGGTCATCGGGAAGCCTTACTGAAAAACCGTCTTTCTTTTCGGGTATGCTGCCTGCGGAGTGGCGCTTTTTCAAATCGGGAATTTCCTGCATGCTGTAGCTGTCACTGTGTGTAAAGCGCTCTTTCGGTGAATGGCTTTTACCGGAAGTACTGTTGCGCCTTCTTTTATCTGAAAAATATATATCGTCCATTTTATTCTCCTGAGTTTTTTTATTAATCAGATGCTTATTATACTATAAAAATTCCATTTTAACAAGGGGTTTATACATTTAACGGAAAATGCATAAAAAATCTTTGACATTTTCAGCTTTTTAATGTAAAATACTTTCTGTGAGTGAGACGGGCAGTTGCGGGTTTCATTTTTGAAACGTGAGGAAAGTCCGAGCTTCACACAGCAGGGTAACGGTTAACGACCGCCGAGGGCGACCTTAGGGAAAGTGCAACAGAAATAAACCGCCATTTTTATGGTAAGGATGGAAAGGCGAGGTAAGAGCTCACCGGCGCACAGGAGACTGTGCGGCCATGTAAACCCTACCCGAAGCAACACCGACAGGATATGATACGTCAGCTGGGCGAAAACCGACGGGTGGCTTGAGCCACGGAGCAATCTGTGGCCTAGATAGATAATTGCCTTAAAAGACAGAACTCGGCTTACAGGCTCACTCACTTATTAAAAAAGCAGGTGCCCTTACTTTTCGTAGGGGCACTCTTTCATTGGCTCATATTTACCGTCTTTATAAATAAATACCTTGTGAGGGGTGTTTGTTTCAATACATTTTTTTATTACATAGCTTGAGCCGCGGCTTTCACCGTCCCAAAAAATATACATCATATCACTAAGGCGTATTATCCAGTCGTTTCTTAAAAGCGGAGCACGCTTGCCGTACAGCTCATATTCGGGAAGAATTTCAAGCATACCTATACGCTTCTTGGATGCATAATTACGGGCGCATCTGTCAATACCTTTTGCACCGCCCGAAATTATACGGTCAATATAAGGCGGCATCAGCTCATCGGGCAGAGGAGCGTCAAGCTTTCTCGAGCCTGCAATACCTAAAATCATGCTATTCCTCCCTTTCTTTGTTTTATTTATGATAACACAGAGCAAAAGTAAAATCAATAAAGCCTAAGGAGAATTTTTATGTTTGAAGTAAAGCACCTTATCGGTAATACTTATTTTTATGAAGCATTTACCAATGTGGGTATTTACCGCATTGATGATAACAGTTCAGTTCTGATAGACTCCTGTGACCATAAAAGAATGGTAAAAAGCCTTGATCGCGAGCTTGAAGCAATGGGACTTAAGGTTGTTGCCGTAATAAATACTCACGGACATAATGACCATATAGTCGGCAACCGATTTTTTCAGGATAAATACGGCTGCAGACTTTTCAGCACAAGGCTTGAGCAGGGCTTTATTTATAAGCCTGATTTGGAATCGGTGTTTTATAATACGGCGCTGACGGTTAACGAAAAAAGCAGTCCCTTTACCGACTTGCAGTCAAGTGATACCGAAGTTATTACAGAAAGCAATATTCCCGAAGGCTTTGAAATTATTGACCTTCCCGGACATTCCTTTGAAATGATAGGTGTGCGTACACCTGACGATGTGCTTTTTCTTGCAGACGCAATTTTATCTGAATCAACATGGGAAAATTATAAGCTTCCTTTCTTTTATAATGTAAACAAATCAATTGAAACGCTTGAAAAAATTAAGGAAATGAAGGCAAGGCTTTTTGTTCCGTCTCATAATGCACCTGTTGAGGATATAAAGCCCCTTGCAGAGTATAATATAGAAAAGCTGAAGGAAAAAAAGCAGCTGACCTATGAACTATGCAATAAAAAGAGCTTTGAGGAGCTTTTTTCCGCGATTATGGAAAAAGAGGGGCTTGTGCTTAAAACTCCCAAATATTGTATGTATGCCGTAATGGTGAAAAACCTTATTCAGTCAATCATTGAAGACGGCCTTGTTTATAATGAGCTTGAAAACAATATAATGAAATATCATCATAAGTAAATGTTTAAAGCAACTTTTTTAAGGAATTTCAAAAATTTTTTTAAAAAAGTTGCTTTTTTCTATTGACTTTTCTTAGCAATAATAGTATATTTGTGACAGAGGTTAGCACTCGAGGTTAAAGAGTGCTAAAAAGTAGCAGACAAGGCACGGAGGTGAAATTATGGAGCTCGGCAAGAGAAAGGAAATGATACTTTCAGCAATAGTTGAGCAGTATATCAAATCGGGTGAGCCCATCGGTTCAAAGTTCCTTATGGATGCGCTGCCTATTTCAGTTTCTTCGGCAACTATCCGAAACGAAATGAGTGAGCTTCATGAAATGGGACTTCTCGAGCAGCCTCACACATCTGCAGGCAGAATTCCTTCCCAGGCAGGCTACCGCTACTATATAGATAACCTGATGAACAGGGCGGAGCTTTCCGAAAATGAAAGAGAGCTTATAAGAAATGAGCTTGAGCGTTCAATGGGAAGCCCTGATAAGCTTCTGGAAAAAGCCGGTGAAATGCTCGCAAAGCTTACAGGCTGTGCGGCAATTGCTACAACTCCCACCGATGAAGAGGCAGTTATAAAGCATATCGAAATAATGCCCGTCGGTACAAGAATCGCAATGATAGTTATGATGACCTCCTCGGGTATCATCAAAAACGGTATCTGCAAGGTTGAAACAGAGCTTACAAAGGATATGGTACAGTGCTTCTACGATATAGTTAACGAGTGCTTTATAGGAAGACCCGTAAGTGATGTCGGCACGGTTATGATACAGACTCTTGTTGCTTCACTTGGCTCAAATGCACTTTCTATGTCACCGCTTTTCGTTGTTCTTGCCGATATAGCCAATCAGGCGCTTCAGGCAGAAATAAGACTTGAGGGCGAGCAGAATCTTCTTCACCACAGAGAGTTCGGCAACAATGCTTACGAAATGATGCAGTTCTTTGACGAAAAGGATAAGCTTGAAAGGGCACTTTCAAGCTCAAAGAATCCTCTTGAGGTTATAATCGGCAGAGAAAATATGTACCGACAGCTTGAAAATTCAAGTATGATTATTTCCCGTTATTCCATAAAGGGACACGACGGCGGCGTAATCGGCATTATCGGTCCTACAAGACTCAATTATGCAAAGCTTATACCAAGTATAGAATATCTCACAGATCTTGTAAGTAAAATGCTTACAGACACCTTTGAGGATTAAAATAAAAACCGACTTCGCAAGGAGGATAAATAATGGCAAAAACAAAAAACGAAGAGCCTATCAAGGAAGAAACCAAGGCTCAGCAGGCAGCAGAAGAGACTGCTGCTGACGAAAATGCAGAAAAGATAAATGAGCTTGAAAAGGAGCTTGCCGCTTCAAAGGAGGCTCATATCAGAACTCTTGCTGAATACGATAACTACAGAAAGCGCTCAACAAAAGAAAAGGAAGGCATCTATGCCGACGCAAAGGCAGTATGCATGACAGAGCTTCTCGGAGTTATCGATAACTTTGAAAGAGCACTTGATGTAAAGGATTCAGATTTTGAAAGCTATAAAAAGGGTGTAGAAATTATTTACACAAACCTTATGGACACCTTTAAAAAGTTAGGCGTTGAGTCTTTCGGCGAAAAGGGTGAGGAATTCGATCCTAATTTCCACAACGGTGTTATGCATGTTGACGACCCCGAGCTTGCAGAAAATGTTATAGCCGATGTTTTCAGTAAGGGCTATAAGCTCGGCGATAAGGTTTTGAGACCTGCAATGGTTAAGGTTGCAAACTAAATAAGTAAAAAATGCTGATAGCATTTAAATAAATTAAAACAACAAACATATTTTTATATTTTTGGAGGTAATTATTATGGCAAAGATTATCGGTATCGACTTAGGTACAACAAACTCATGTGTAGCAGTTATCGAAGGCGGCGAGCCCGTTGTTATTGCTAACGCAGAAGGCGCAAGAACAACTCCCTCTGTTGTTGCTTTCTCAAAAACAGGTGAAAGAATGGTAGGTCAGGTTGCAAAGCGTCAGGCAGTTACAAACCCCGACAGAACAATTGCTTCAATCAAGCGTCAGATGGGTTCAAACTATCATGTAGCAATTGACGGCAAAAACTATACTCCCCAGGAAATTTCAGCAATGATTCTTCAGAAGCTTAAGAGCGACGCTGAAGCATACCTTGGCGACACTGTAACAGAGGCAGTTATCACTGTTCCCGCTTACTTCACCGACGCTCAGCGTCAGGCAACAAAGGACGCAGGTAAAATTGCAGGTCTTGAAGTAAAGAGAATCATCAACGAGCCCACAGCAGCAGCTCTTGCTTACGGTATTGATAAGGAAAACGACCAGAAGGTTATGGTTTATGACCTTGGCGGCGGTACCTTCGACGTATCTCTTCTTGAGATCTCCGACGGCGTATTTGAGGTTCTTGCAACCAACGGTAACACCAAGCTCGGCGGCGACGATTTCGATGAAAGAATTATTAACTGGCTTGCTGATAAATTCGCAA
>JBGVGP010000197.1:0-11408 GCA_045121735.1 Acutalibacteraceae bacterium | reverse complement strand
CGTGTAAGGGTGTGCTTGCTGTCGGCGTAAATTGTTGTTTTGCCGTAGATATAAAATGTTCTGTCAAGCTCAAAGTCAGCAGTAATACATATGGATTCTGCTGAATTTTTGAGTGCTGTCTCAAGCTGGGCGGCTGATGCTACCTTTACAGTGGCAGCTGCAGCCTGAACTGAAAGCACTGCGGTGTAAGCGACAGTAAGCATCAGAACAGTGACCAGAAATAAGCACAGTCTTTTGAGAAGATTCTTCTTCATTTCTTATCATTCCTTTTTTGTGAAAAATCAGAATTCTTTGCCGAATTCTCCTACTGTAATAATATCAATTTACGCCTTGTTTGTCAACGAAATGACATCTTTTTGATATAATAATACATATAACTGTTTATTATTTTATTTCTTTATGCTATAATGATTTGCATGAATCAAAAAGGGGAGAGCTTTATGAGGTTTAATATAACGGATTTTACTGCTGAAATTATCTGTGACAATGCAATAACGGATGCGAAAATTGAAGTTGAAGCAAGAGAAAACGAATTTGATCTTTATCTTACTGCAAAGGCTGACAAGCCGAGATTTGTCCGTATTGAGTGGAAGGCAGAGCCTTCTGCAGGGGCAAAGATCCTCGGTGATACCTGGGAAAGAAGCTATGCTGATTTACAGTTTCTGAGCCTTAGTGAAAACAACCGTCCTATGCCGTGGTACTTTATTGCCGCTGAAGAGAATGAGTGCTTTTGCCTCGGAGTTAAAACAGGCTGCAATTCCTTTGTAAGCTTCAGCTATACCGAAAAAGGAATCAGCGCCCTTGTAGATGTGCGCAACGGCGGCAACGGTGTTCACCTTGACGGAAGAAGGCTTTGCCTTGCAACCTTTATTTGTGAGCATTACAATACAGGTGATGCGATTGAAAATCTTAAGGACTTCTGTAAAAAAATGTGTCCTAATCCCGTTTTGCCCAAGGAGAGAATTTACGGCGCAAACAACTGGTACTACGCCTACGGTAAAAGCAGTTATAAGCAGATTATATCCGATGCAAGGCTTCAGGTTGAGCTTGCCGAGGGTATAGGCAACAAGCCTTTTCAGGTTGTTGACGATTGCTGGCAGATAAATAAGTGTGCAGGCCCCTGGTATCCCAACAGAAAATTCAAGGATATGAAGAAGCTTGCCGACGAAATAAAGGAGCTTGGTGCAAGACCCGGCGTCTGGGTAAGACTTCTTCGCAACAAGGACAGAAAAATCAAAAAGGACTGGAGAATACTTCGAAACGGTAAAAGACAGTACCTTGACCCTACACATCCCGAAGCAAAAGCTTACATCAAAGCTGATGTTGAAAGAGTAAGAGACTGGGGCTATGAACTTTTAAAGCATGATTTTTCAACCGTTGACCTTTTCGGCAGCTTTGGTCCCGGTATGGGTGACCGCTCAACAAAAATAGAAGACTGGCACTTCTATGACAAAACAAAGACAAATGCCGAAATAGTTCTTGATTTTTACCGCCTTATCAAGGACGCGGCGGGCGATATGCTTATCATCGGCTGTAATACGCTTTCACACCTTTCTGCAGGACTCGTGCATATTTACCGTATCGGTGATGACACAAGCGGCGTCAGCTGGGACAGAACAAGAGATATGGGTATAAACACCCTTGCCTTCCGCCTTGCACAGAACGAAGCCTTTTATATGTGTGACGCGGACTGTGTAGGTATTGTCAAGGATAAGGTGCCTTGGGAGAAAAACAGTCAGTGGCTGCACCTTCTTTCCTACAGCAATACACCTCTTTTTGTTTCCTGCACCGATAAGATAAGCGAAAAGAAGAAAAATGATTTGCGTAAGGCATACATCACCTTCAATCAGCCCCATTCATTCAAACCTGTTGATATTTACGATACAAAAATTCCTTCAAGGTGGGAGATTGACGGAGAAACCGTAACCTATAATTGGTAAAAAACATTGACAAACGGCAACGGAATTGCTAAAATAAGCCGTCGTATAAATTAAAAGAACGGAGAATAAAAAATGACCTATTTTTACAAAAAGGATAACGAGGTTTTTGTACCCGAAAAAATCAACCCTGACCTTGTAAAGCTTGCTTCAGCAGTAGTAAAGGGCTGTAAGCTCGGCTTCAAGTATCAGCTTAAAACCACTTCACTTAACAACGCACTCAAGTCAGGTAAAAGAGAGCAGATGCTTTCAATTATGCAGAAGTGCTTCCTTAGCAACAAGGATATCTACGACCAGGATATGTCACTTGCAGGTGTAACCGTTGAGGAGGTTGAGGACAGCTTCTTTGACGATAAGGACGATGAATTCATCAAGACACAGCTTAAGGTGCTTGTTGACTTTGCAATGATTAACACTGTTGTTGAATCCGATGCAATGTCAATTCTTGCTGCAAACTGTGAAAGAGTTCTCGGTGTAGCTATCAACAAAATCAAGTTCTTCACAAATCAGGATGTAATTCTTGAAGAGGAAGAATACGAGGAAGACGAAGAATAATTTATAACGTAAACACAGAGAAAGATTTTTATATCAACCTCTGTGTGTTTTTTTTGCTTTAATTTTTCTTAAAAAACTGATGACAAAACTGAAAAACTATGCTATAATTTCTAATAATTTGTGATTTTTCGGAGGATGCTGATGAAACAGTATATATCCAGGCTCAGGAGTAAGTGCAAAGCTCCTGTGCTTATACTGTGGTGGGTGATGCGTCTTTGTATGCTTACCGCATTTGCGGCAAGCTTCTTTACAGGTGAATTTACCCTTACACAGCAGATACATATAGCACTTTGCTTTGTCGGTTCATTTATGTGGGAGCTTTCTCTTGCAATGCCGTCAAAAAGCCTTTTTCGTTTTATGCCTGCTTCAATACATACGGCAATAAACATAGGCCTTACCGTTTCTGCGGTGCTCGGTGTGTATTTTAATATGTATTACACCGTTCGTATATTTGACCTGCTGCTTCAGGCGTTTTTCAGCTTTGTAGCTGTGCTTTACGGCTACGAAATAGCCTATGCCTTAATTAAAAAAGAGCATTTTTCAGCAACCAAGGCTATGGTTTATTATGTTGCCTTCGGTATAGCCTTTATGTGCTTTAATGCATGGGAACTGGGAGAATTCTTTGCCGATCAGCTTGTAGGCTACATAACAGGTCAGGTAGGTAATGCGCAGTTCTGGTCAGTTGCTCTTGCCCAGGGTACCTCAAGGGCAAAAAGCATTTTTCCTTCACTTGTAAGTGAGCGTCAGCCCCTTATGGATATAATGTGCGATGTTGTTGTGCATTCCGTAAGTGCTTTTGCAGCTCTTGTCTTCATCAATCTCTGTCCGTACCGTCTCAGAGGCAGATATAAGTACACTATCGGAAGCGAGGGTGACTTCTCTGCAGTTAAAGAAACCGCAGGCATTCCCCGAATAAGCGGATTTTTCAGGCGTCTTAAATATAACTGTACAACACGCACCTATATTTTCTGGTGGATAATAAGACTTGCAATGGTCGGCTTATTCATTAAATCTCTCTTTGATGAGCCCTTCAAGCCTGTTATTTCGGTTGAAATTCTTATGAATCTAGGCACAATGTTTGTCTGGGAGCTTTGTATGCTGATGCCCAAGTGGACAGTTTTCCAATACATTCAGCCTCTTATGCAAACAGCAATTATAGTAGTAGACTTTATTGCGGTAATCACGGCATATCTTTTCAATTTCTATTATGAGGTAAGACTGTGGGATTCCTTCCTTCATTTCGGTTGCGGCGTAGGCATGGTATTTTTAGGCTATGAATTCACCTGTGCACTTATAAAAAAAGAGAAGAAAACTGCCGCACGGTCAATGATAATGCTGGCATCAGTCGGCTTCAGCTTTATGTGCTCAACCCTGTGGGAGATTTTTGAATTCAGCGGTGATCAGATAATCGGACTTGTTACGGGTGAGGTTGCCTCATCACAGTTCTGGTCCTACACAAGGCTTGTAGGCACCGATAAAATACAGACCATATTTGAATATATGGACCTTGGCAGATATCCCATAATGGATACAATGGGGGATATGTTCCTCAATGTATCGGGTGCATTGCTCGGTGCATTGATACTTATAATTTATCCCTACCGCCACAAGGGCCCCTTCAAGCTGGATTTTGTCCTTCCTAAAGAAGATGTAATAAACGAAAAAGCAGAGGTCTGACCTCTGCTTTTGTTGTTGATAGGGGAGTATGTATTTATAGATAAAAGTTAGGGAACGGTTTTAAGCCGTTCCCTTTTGGTTTACTTAAAGAGGTCATTAAAGAAATCTTTAATCTGTTGAATGAAGTTCATTATAATATCAAGAAAACTGGAGAAAGGATTTGTTGCTTCTTCTGTGGGTGTATCAGGCTGTTCAGGCTCTGACGGATTGTCAGGTGTTGCAGGTAAGCTTATAACAACACCGCATTCGTCGCATTTGTTATCACTGTCATTGTCAGCATGGCCGTATGCAACAGTTTTCTGTGTTTCAAAAGCACTACACCCGTTACATCCTCTTATTGCAATACCGTCCTGGCTGCAGGTTGCTTCGGCAAGAATTATCCACTCGTCAGGATAAATATGATTGTGAGAGTCATCCGGAGTTGCTTCGCCGCTTTCATTTCCGCCTTCATTGTCATCATCTTCTTCTGAACCGATTACAATGAATTTTCTGTTCCAGTCATTAGCGTATTTTTCGACTGTTGAGCCTTCATAACCATAAAGCGTTGCAGCTTCGGGGAAAGTGTTTCCGTAGCTTTCTATTAAACAGTTGGGGTTTTCTACTGTTATTTTTGAAAGGCGGATACAATCTTCAAAAAGTCCTTTTTGGATGCTTTCAATGCTTTCGGGTAATGTTATTTTTTCTAAACGTAAACATCTTTCGAAAACACCGATAAATAATTCTGTTACGCTGTTTGGTATGTTTACATTTGTAAGATTTATACAACCACTGAATGCCTGTTCATGTATAGAAGTTACGCTATCGGGTATTGTTATGCTTGAAAGACTTGTGCAGTTTTCAAATGCTGAGTCACTTATATAATTTATGCTGTTGGGTAATGAGATGTTTGTAAGGCTTGTGCAGCCGCTGAAGAGAGAATTACCCAAATCTGTTACACTGTCAGGTATTGAAATGCTTGTAAGGCCTGTGCATCCATAAAATGCACACTCATATATTGAAGTTACACTGTCAGGTATTGAAATGCTTGTAAGACTTGTGCAATGACTGAATGTGCTCTCATCTATTATTGTTACACTGTCAGGAATTGTGATACTTGTAAGATTTGTGCATTCTCTAAAAGCACCACTGCCTATGTGTGTTACACTATCAGGAATAGTTATGTTTGTAAGGCTTGTGCAGTTGCTGAAGAGACAATAACCCAAATATGTTACACTGTCAGGAATTGTGATACTTGTAAGGCCTGTGCATCCATAAAATGCATACTCATATATTGAAGTTACACTGTCAGGAATTATTACGCTTGTAAGACTTGTGCAACGATAAAATGCATCACTGCCTATTGATGTTACACTATCAGGAATAGTTATGTTTGTAAGGCTTGTGCAACCTGCGAATGTTTCGCCATAAATCGATGTTACACTATTAGGAATAGTTATGTTTGTAAGGCTTGTGCAGCATGCGAATGTTTCTCTGCCTATTGATGTTACACTATTAGGAATAATGATGTTTGTAAGACTAGTGCAGCCTTCGAATACAGCTTCTTCTATTTCAGTTACGGTATCTGCAATTTTAACTTCGGCTAATTTAGTGAAATCGTAAAAAAGAGAACCACTAATATGTGATATTCCGCTTTCAACTACTACCGATTCTACTTCTTTATAAAACGGCCAATATTGTTCATCTCTATGAGACAGCCTTCCAGTACCGCTAATTACCAATTCTTTTGTAGTTTCATTATAACTCCAATACGCATCGGGACCACATGTTCCTGTTATTTCAGCCGCGCTTGCTGATATAGCCATAACCACACACAGTATAGTCATAACAGTAATCAGTGTTAAGCTTTTAATAGTTTTCTTCATTTTTATTCCTCCTTAAAAATATAAATGTTGCCAACTATAGTCACCGCACACAAAAAAAATGCAGAACAAAGCCAGCTTCCAACAACATTCTACACCACATTTAGTGTAAAGTCAATACATCACATATAGTGTAATATAGAATTTTATTATCTTATATCAAGGAGATAGTAAAATGAAAAGCTACATTGAAATCATCCGTGATTTACGAGAGGATAACGACAAAACACAAAAAGAGGTAGCCGAATATCTCGGCACAACACAGCAGGTTTATTCCCGTTATGAAAAAGGGGAAAACGAAATTCCTGTAAGACACATTATTGCCTTATGTAAATATTACAATGTAACTGCTGATTTCATTTTAGGTCTCGAATAAAACACAAACCTCATCCCTTGTAAGGATGAGGTCATTTTGTATTCAATTATTCATTATTAATTATTCATCAGCGAAGCGGCTTCATTATTCATTCGAAAATCCGTTCTGCAAAAATGAATAATGAATGATGAATAATGAAAAATGAATAATACAAACGAAAAATCCGCCCACAGATGTGAACGGATTTTCGTTTGGAGCTGATAACCGGATTTGAACCGGTGACCTCATCCTTACCAAGGATGCACTCTACCGACTGAGCTATATCAGCAAGCTATTTTTTAACAGCTCGTTGATTATACCTCATTTTATTTCACTTGTCAATATCAAAATTAAAAAAAGTTTCACCGAAAAAGTCGAAATTAATTTCACTTACCCTGTACTCTCCCGTAACAGGGTCTTTTGCTTTGCAGTCACTGAATATTACCTTTTTTTCGGCATAAAGGATGGCAACGTTACGGCTTGTTCCTTTAGGATAAGGGAAGTTTTCAAAAAGGCAGTGCTTGACCTTCTTCAGACGCCTGTCCTCAATAAAAAGACTCTTCGGAATGATGCCTGAATTATTTGCTGCAATACGGTCATAAATCATCCTGTCACGAAGCTCATCTGCATTTATCCCGTCAACGCGTTTGAGTATGTTAAAAATAGTATCTGTGTAAGCATCAAGCGGCAGTGAAGAGTCAGGCATAGCTTTACCTATATAATAAAAAAGCTCAAAGGGAGTCAGCTCGGATGCCTTCAGGGCGTAGTCGAGTGTCCTTTTGAAGCGTCCGCTGTTGTGTAGTCGGTCAACCTCTTTTTCTGCCTTGCGAAGAACATCAAGCTCTTCACTTGTCATAGTAGGTGTAGATATTATTTCATATGGCGGCTCGGATGAAAACTTACAGCCGAAAGCCTCTTTATTTTCTCGTAAGGGTGAGCCGTGAAGAAGCTTGAGAAAACCGAGTTGAAGCATATCTGCACCAAGCGTGTAGCATTTGTTGAAGCTGTCAATAAAGCTTTGCAGCGTTTCCTCGGGCAGACCTGCAATAAGGTCGGTATGAATATGGCAGGAGCGAAGAGCAGAAAGCTTCTTTATATTTTCAAAAAGCTTTTCAAGGTCACTTTTTCTGCCGATGGCATTGAGCGTAGCCTTGTTAAGCGACTGGATTCCTGCCTCAAACTGAAAAAGTCCCTTCGGTGCACGGCTTACCTCTTCTATAAAGCTTTCCTTTAATATATCGGCACTTATTTCAAAATGAAAGCATACTCCCTTTGGGATGGTGTTGCCGTAGCTGTCGTTTATAAAGCGCAGAATTTCAACTGCCCGTTCATTGTTGCAGTTAAAGGTACGGTCAACGAATTTGACGGTTTTAGTTCCCGAATTTGCAAGTAAAATTATTTCTTCTTTTGCCTGTGAAAGTGGCTTGAGCTTTACCTTGCCGCAACGTCCCGAGAGACAGTACGCACAGCTGAAGGGGCAGCCTCGGCTTGTTTCAATGTAGGCAATTCTTCCGCCAAGCGCATTCAGGTATTCCTCGCAGTAGGGGGAGGGGGCGTCAAATTTATCACTGATTACCTCATTTTTGATAACTGCTTTACCGTCTTTTATATAGCTTACTCCGTTAATATCCTCAGGAAAAATTCCTTTATAAACGCTGTCTAACGTCCCGGGGAGAATAGCCTCGCCCTCACCCGAAAGGACAAAATCGACAAAGGGGTAAGCTTCGAGTATTTCACGCTGATTATAGGCAACCTCAGGACCGCCGAGAATAATAACCGTGTTAGGCAGTATCTCTTTGATTTTTCTGCAAAGGGATAAGGTCTTTCCCTTGTTCCATATGTATACTGAAAAGGTGACAGCATCGGGCTTTTGGGCTAATATTTTTTCTTTAAAGGCGTCAATATCGGCGTTGACCGTCGATTCAAGAACGCCGAGCTCAACCTCGCCCTTACAGTAGCTCTTACAGGCAGTATAAAGGCACCAGGGCGCAAGAGATGAATGTATATACTTTGAATTAAGTGTGCATATAAGTGCTTTCATGCTTACCCTCCTTGATTTCTACTATTATATTTTATTCTCGTTTAAAAAGCAACACCTTAAATAACACCCTTGACAAATGTAAAAATAAGGATATAATAGATTTTAGCACTCGCGATACGAGAGTGCTAAAAATAAGAAAAATACAGATAGGAGTAATATCATGGCTAAAAAACAGTTTAAAGCAGAATCAAAAAAGCTCATGGATATGATGATTAACTCAATCTATACCCATAAGGACATTTTTTTAAGAGAGCTTATCTCAAACGCAAGTGATGCACTTGATAAGCGTTATTATCACGCTCTTTCACTCGGTGAAAGCGGAACAGCAAGAGACGGCTATACAATCAAAATCGATATAGACAAAGAAAAGCGAACTCTTACTATCACCGATAACGGCTGCGGTATGACAGCCGAAGAGCTTGAAAATAACCTTGGTACAATTGCGAAAAGCGGCTCACTTGACTTCAAGTCAGGCGTTGAAAAGGGCAGTGAGGTTGAAATCATCGGTCAGTTCGGTGTAGGCTTCTATTCAGCCTTTATGGTAAGTGATAAGGTGTCCGTTCTTTCAAAGGCACAGGGAAGCGATACTGCAAGCCTCTGGGAGTCATCGGGTGTTGACGGCTATACAGTAACCGAAGCCGTAAAGGACGAAGCAGGTACAATTATCACTCTTTACATCAAGGAAAATACCGAGCAGGAAAATTACGATAAATACCTTGAGCAGTATACAGTTCAGGAGATTGTTTCAAAGTATTCCGATTATATCCGTTACCCCATTATGCTCGATATGGAAAGAACAGAGCTTAAAGAGGGTACAGAGAACGAATACGAAACCGTAACCGAAGCAACACAGCTTAACAGCATGGTACCCTTGTGGAGAAAGAACAAGAATGAAATCACCGCAGAGGAATATGCAGAATTCTACAAAGCAAAGTTCTACGATTACGATGAGCCTCTTAAAACCGTTCACTCAAAAACAGAGGGTCAGGTTTCATACGACGCACTTCTTTTTATCCCGAAGCATCCTCCCTTTGATTACTACACAAAGGATTACAAAAAGGGCCTTTCCCTTTATACAAACGGCGTTGTAATTATGGATAAGTGTGAAGCGCTTCTTCCCGATTATTTCTCCTTTGTAAAGGGTCTTGTAGATTCATCAGACCTTACACTCAACATTTCAAGAGAAACTCTTCAGCATGACCATCTTCTTAAGATTATTGCAAAAAATCTTGAAAAGAAAATCAAGTCCGAGCTTGAAAAAATGCTCAAGAGTGACAGAGAAAACTACGAAAAGTTCTTCTCTGCCTTCGGTGTTCAGCTTAAATACGGCCTTTATGCCGATTACGGTGTGAATAAGGACACCCTCAAGGACCTTATTCTTTTCACCTCATCCTTTGAAAAGAAGTCTGTTACCCTTAAGGAATATGTAAGCCGTATGCCTGAGGAACAGAAGACTATATACTACGCCTGCGGTGAAACTACAGATAAAATTGAGCTTCTTCCCCAGACAGATGCAGTTAAGGCAAAGGGCTTTGAGGTGCTTTATCTCACCGATGACGTTGACGAATTTGCTCTTAAGATGCTCTTTGAATATGAGGGCAAGAGCTTTACAAACATCTGTGCCGGCAACCTTGACCTTGACAGCGATGACGAAAAGGAAGAGCTTAAGAAAGAAAATGAGCAAGCAGCAGAAATGCTTGCCTTCCTTAAGGATAGCCTTGCAGGTGCAGTAAGCGCCGTGCGCTTTACAAACAAGCTTAAAAATCACCCCGTATGCCTTACAAGTGAGGGTATGATGAGTCTTGAAATGGAAAAGGTGCTCTCAAATATGCCCGGCGGTGAGGGCGCAAGAGCAACAGTTGTGCTCGAAATCAATAAGGAGCACAAAATTGCCGATACTCTTAAAGCACTCTATACCGAGGATAAGGAAAAGGCTTCTAAATACGCTAAAATTCTTTATGCACAAAGCTGCCTTATTGCGGGTAAGTCTATTGATAACCCCACAGAGTACTGTGATTTAGTCTGTGAGCTTATGTAAGAAATAATAAAAGGTGCTTCTGTTATGAGCCATAACAGAAGCACCTGATTTTTTTATACAGTACCTGTAATTCTGATAACTGCAACGCCGGGAGTTACTGTCCAGAGGCCTGTTGTGATGTCCTGAACGTAGCTTGCAGCAGGTACGGAAATTTGTCCGTCAATTGTTGTGAAAAGACCTGTTGTCTCATCGTAGGTGTAGTTAGTGCCTGCAGCCCAAGCCGTGCCGTTATAGGTTACGGCAATATCTGTAAGCACAGGGTTGAAGGTGTCGTTTACAATTATGCCTGTCTGTGCGGGCTCGGCACCTGTGTTGATGAGGGTAAGCGTGTAGGTGAGTCTGCCGTTTTCGGGCACACTGTCGGGAGATACACCCTTTGTGATTGAAAGGTTAGGCTGTGAATCTACGTCCACCTGTGCTGTGGCCGTTACGGGAGTTGTAAGGCCGCTTGCTGTAAGTGTTGCGGTATTTTCAATTATTGAGCCTGTTTCAAGGGGAGCATAACCGTTGGCTGTTGCCTGATAGGTTATAAGAGCATTGCCGCCTGCGGGGATAGAGAAGCCGCTGAAAACAAGACTGCTCTGGGTTGCCGTAGCAGTAACGGGCTGTGCTATTCCGTCAATATAAAGTACTGCCGAGCCGTCAACGTAGCTTAAGGGATAAAGCTCATTTGTGCCGAAGCTGTAGGCACCGAGGTTATCGGTTATGCTGACTGCTGTAAAGGGGGCAGAGCCGGAGTTTACGACGGAAAGAACATAGGTTACTGTGTCGCCTGCGGAATAGCTGGGGTTAAGGCTTGCCTTTGTAAGCGAAAGCACCTCAAGAATTTCACCTGTTACAATGTTCGAATTCACCGTGCTGTTATTGTAGGTAAGACTTGCCTGATTCTGAAAGGTTGCCATCATTTTACCTCCTTTTTGTCTTATTGCGGAAGGTTTCACCCTCC
>JBGVGP010000196.1:0-2118 GCA_045121735.1 Acutalibacteraceae bacterium | reverse complement strand
CTCCGAGGGTGAAAAAACGACTAAAAAAGCAGGTTTTTTTGCTACCCAAAAACCTGCTTTTTGTTCTGCGCTTATTATGGCAGTCTCTGCTTACTTTGCAAAGTCTGTTGCTCTTGTTTCACGAATCATGTTGACCTTGATCTGACCGGGATATTCAAGCTCCTGTTCAATCTTTTCAACAATGTTGTGAGCAAGAAGCACCATTTCTTCATCGCTTACAAGCTCAGGCTTAACAATGATTCTTACCTCACGGCCTGCCTGAATAGCAAAGGCATTATCAACACCCTTGAAGGACTTGGAAAGCTGCTCGAGTGTTTCAAGACGCTTGATGTAGTTCTGAAGATTTTCTCTTCTTGCACCGGGTCTTGCAGCTGAAATAGCATCGGCTGCCTGAACAAGACAGGCTACAATGCTCTTAGGCTCAACGTCACCGTGGTGAGCGTGAATTGCATTTACAACAATATCGTTTTCCTTGTACTTCTTAGCGTACTCAACACCAAGCTCAATATGTGAGCCCTCCTGCTGATGGTCAACAGCCTTACCGATATCGTGAAGAAGACCTGCACGTCTTGCAAGCTTAACGTCTACGCCAAGCTCTGCAGCCATAAGGCCTGCAATGTATGATACCTCAAGTGAGTGGTTAAGCACGTTCTGTCCGTAGCTGGTACGGTACTTGAGACGGCCGATAAGCTTCTGAAGCTCGGGATGCACACCGTTTACGCCTGCATCAATAACAGCT
The DNA here is from genome assembly GCA_045121735.1 of Acutalibacteraceae bacterium. Taxonomy (GTDB): domain Bacteria; phylum Bacillota; class Clostridia; order Oscillospirales; family Acutalibacteraceae; genus UBA6857. The sequence goes on along the minus strand of JBGVGP010000196.1, from coordinate 1,379 downwards.
CTTTCACCTGTCTGCTTGATTGTCTGGTCAACCTCACGCTTTGACTTTTCGTGAAGCTTTTCAATAAGTGCGGGGTGAATTCTGCCGTCTGAAATAAGTCTTTCAAGAGTAAGTCTTGCAACCTCACGGCGCACGGGATCAAAGCTTGAAAGAGTAATTGCTTCAGGTGTATCGTCAATAATAAGGTCAACACCTGTGATAGTTTCGAGAGTTCTGATATTACGACCCTCACGGCCGATGATACGACCCTTCATTTCATCGTTGGGAAGAGCAACAACGGAAACGGTAGCCTCTGATGCGTGGTCAGCAGCACAGCGCTGAATTGCAGTTGCAATAACCTCTTTTGCAAGGTTGTCGCACTCGTCACGGATCATCTGCTCGTATTCCATAACCTTAACAGCTTTTTCTCTTTTGAGTGTTTCCTCAAGAGTGGCAATAAGATCAATCTTTGCCTGCTCTTTTGTATAGCCCGATATTTTTTCAAGCATTTCTAACTGACTTCTTTTGATGCTCTCTGCTTCGGAAAGCTGGCTTTCTGCCTGCTTGATTTTTTCTTCAAGCACTTCTTCCTTCTTTTCAAGGTTATCTGTCTTTTTATCAAGACTTTCTTCCTTCTGGATAAGTCTCTTCTCCTGACGTTGTACCTCGTTTCTTCTTTCACGGATTTCGCGCTCGGCTTCACTTCTGAACTTGTGAATTTCGTCCTTTGCCTCAAGAATTGCTTCCTTCTTTTTTGTTTCAGCATCATTTACGGCATTGTTGACAATTCTTGCAGCCTCATCATTTGCTGAACCGATAAGTGATTCTGCAGTTTTCTTTCTGTAAGCCTGGCCCATTACAAAGCCGATAACTCCGAAAACAACTGCACACACGGCAGCAGCAATAATTGTAATTAAGTTTCCTTCCAAAGTAGCAGCACCTCCTTTTTTTCGTAAATTCGGCTCTGCCGCTTATATATAACGGCGTACGCCTTGTTGTGTTAGCTGTGTCTGCGGCCAAAGCCGCGACAGCTTCATCAAAAGAATTACAGTAATATTACTCGAACAATAGTGAACATATACACTATCTAGATTATTTTAAATCAAAATACACAATATGTCAAGTAAAATACTGTCAAAATTTAATGATTTTACATATTTTCTTAACTTAGAGTCCCTCAATCCCGATTAAGGCAAAAAATGATTAAAAAATATTTTGTTTTATAATTTCAGATTGACTTTAAACACAAACGGTAATATTATAAAAACAGAAATAAAAAGGAGTTGAAAATATGAAAAAAATAGCCGCACTTTCACTTGTGAAATGCACCCCAAATGTTAGACATTGTGATATAATGTTTAACAGGAGGGGTGATTTTTTATGCCCAAAGGAATACCAAA
>JBGVGP010000195.1:0-4376 GCA_045121735.1 Acutalibacteraceae bacterium | reverse complement strand
AAACAAAGGAGCATGCAATAAAGTCAACATCATTCTCAGCACCGAAAAGAATGTCACTCTTATCCTGTTCACTTAAATAAATCTGCTTAAGCACCTTTCCGGGGAAGCTCATTGATTTTCTGTTTGAAAGCACACCGCCGTCGATAACAAGACATTTAGCCTCGGTTTCGGTAATTTCCTTAACCTGAAATTTCATAAGACCATTGTTTAGAAGAATAATATCACCTATATCAAGGTCCTTTATCATTCCCTTATAGCTTACGGAAACAATGCTCTGATTTCCGACAACATCCTCTGTTGTAAAGGAGAAATAATCGCCTGCTTCAAGGGTAACAAAGCCGTTTTCAAAGGTTTTGATTCTGTATTCGGGACCCTTTGTATCAAGCAGAATCGCAATAGGTAAATCAAGCTCTGCGCGAACCTGCTTAATCATATTTATTTTTTCAAGGTGCTCCTCGTGAGTACCGTGTGAAAAGTTGAGTCTTGCAACGTTGAGCCCTGCAAGGCACATATCTCTGAATACGTTTTTATCACTGCATGCCGGACCGATAGTTGCTACTATTTTAGTTTTTCTCATTAAAAATACCTTTTATTTGCCTTTCAAAAAATTAACGAGTATATCATACAGTATTACGCTTGCTTTTTCAAGATTCACGAACAGAAAAAATTAGTTTTTTCTTAAAATCACTATTGTTTTTTACTTTTTCCGATGCTATAATTTTCTAAAAAAGCAAGGAGAAAATTATGCCTTATTTATTTACACATTTCAAAGAAAAGCTTACCGTTGACGGCGAACAGGTTTACTTTGCTTTAAGTAAGGACGGACTTAACTGGGAGCAGGTGAACGGCGGCAATCCCATACTCGAAAGCAAAATGAGCTCAGGCGGCTGCAGAGATATTGAAATTATCCGTCTGCAGGATAACTCCTTTGTAATCCTTACCACCGACGAATGCATAGTAAACCGCTTTGACGAAAACTATAACGTTGACTGGAAAAACGTTAACCGTACAGGCAGTAAGGGTCTTTGTATGTGGAAGAGCAGGGACCTTATTGAATTCTCCGAGCAGAAAATCATCCCTATAGGCAGAGAGGATTTCGGCTGCCTCTGGGCGCCCGAGATTATTTACGACGATGTAAACGACGAGTATATGATTCATTGGGGCTCAACGGTAAAGCAGGACGACTACAGCCATATGTCAATTTACTACAGCACAACCAAGGATTTTGAAGCATTCTCACGCCCAAAGCTTTTCTTCACAAAGAGCAACGAAATACTCGATACTCACATAAGAAAAATTGACGGCAAATATCATATGTTCTATAAAAATGCAGATAATCCGGGTATGAATATGCACGCAGTTTCCGAGGATTTATACGGCCCTTATATGTACGACGAAGCCTTTGAAAAATATATGCACGGCATTGAAAAATGCAACTGCTACGAGGCGCCCACAACAATGATTCTTCCCGACGGCAGATGGTGCCTTATGATAGACTTTTTCGGCTGTGCAAAGCCGGAAATGGGTTATGTACCCTTTATAAGCGAAAAGCCCGGCGTAGCCGAATTCAAGCGTGCTGACGAAAGCTTCAGCTTCCCTTACGGCTTCAAGCACGGCGGTATACTTGAAATAACCGAAGAGGAATACGACAGAATTAAAGAGCATTATAAAAATTAAAGTATAAAAAAACAGGGCTGATGTAAAATCAGTCCTGTTGCTTTAATATGAAAAGCCCCGCCATGCCGTTCGTGATGTGTATAACCTGCCTCAGAAGCAGGGTGGTGATAGCGAGACGGGTTCGCGCTCCCTTCGTCCGCAAAGCGGGAGGTCTGCAATCCGCCGTCAAAGCATCTCTCCGTTTTATAACGTGTTGGGTTATAACGATCACAGTTGTCGCACACAGCAGGGTGTTAAGACTTAGTTTTCTTCAGCCTCGTATTTTTCAATAAGTCTGTCTTCAAAAATGTTACCGATTTCGTTGAATTCCTTCTCGTCCTCAATCTGTGAGAGGTAGGTTTCACCGTTTTCCTCGGTTACCTTGAGGATGAATACATCACCGTCATCGTCAAGAATTTCAGCAGCATCGTCATAGATAGGTAAAAGAGCAACGTATCTGTTGCCGTCCTCTGTTTCGATTCTGTCAATTTCTTCAAAAAGATGCTCGGTTCCGTCTTCATCAACGACTGAAACGATATCTGAAGTGTCAAAATTAAGTTCTTCCATTTTAATTTTACCTGAAAAGGCAGTGCCTTATTCCTTTCTTGCTGTAATTATATTATTATTTTAATAGTTTAATGAGGTTATGTCAATATTAATTCTTAAATAATAAAAGTAAAAAAATAGAAGAAAACTGTAGCATATAAAGTAAAGTTATGATATAATGATAAATAATTATGCTATAAGGCGTTTTTTTAAGTTTAATCGTAAGCTTTATGATGCAGAATATTTAAAAGGATGTGAAAATAAAATGTCCAATTCCTTAAATCCGGTCTTCGGTCAGTGGTATGTTGACCATCAGCTAGGCAACGGAACCGACGGAAAGGTTTTTACAATATATAAAGAGAAATATGACGGCACCAGAGAGTATTCCGTTATGAAGATGCTTCGTCTGGGTGAAAACCGTAGCGAGCGCAAAACCTTTAATCTCAATGAAGAAAAAGAGGAATATTCATCCGAGGGCTTTGACAAAATTATAAGCAGCATCAAAAAGAATATTGAAACCGTAAAAAAAGCCGATAACGGCAAATTCTTCATCAGATATGAGGACTTAGAGCTGAGAAAAGCAAGTGACGGCAAGGGTCTGCTTATTCTTATCAAGCTTGAAGAAGGCAAAAGCCTTTCAGAGGTGCTCAAGAATTTCACCTTTACACTCGAAGAAACCTACCGTCTCGGTATAAATATCTGTCAGGCACTGCAGAAATGCCGTTCCTTCGGCTACGTTTATCCCAATCTTAAGCCCGAAAACATTCTCTTTGACAAAGAGGGCAGATGCAAAATCGGTGATTTCGGCTCATTCAGCTGTCTTGAGCCTGCAAAAACCTCAATTTCTTATAAAAGAACACAGTATTATATGGCGCCCGAGTTTATAAGATCAGGCAATATCAACTGCACCTGTGACACATACTCACTCGGTCTCATATTATATATGCTTTCAAACTCAAACAGACTTCCCTTTACCGAGCCTTACCCCGAGCAGATTACCGTCAACTCTCTTAACGAGTCAACCGGCAGACGAATGAACGGTGACGAAATGACAAAGCCTGCTCACGCAAGCGAGGCACTTTGGAAAATCATCAGAAAAGCATGTGCATTCAAGCCGAATGACCGTTACTTTACTCCCGAGCAGATGCTTTCCGACCTTAAGAATGCGCTTAATAATCAGCCCTTCGACGAGGTGAAATTTGACGATGTTTATTCCGAAAGCAAGCCTGCAGGTGAGGAAAAGGAATCGGTTGTAATTCCCGAAATCGAAAAGGACTTCGCAAGGCAGGAAAAGGAGATTGATGTTTTATCAATCAAGGAGGAGATTCACATTCCCGACGTTATTCTTTCGGGCTATAAGGGAAGCTCCTTTCGCAACGCTACCCACGGCGGAAAAAAGTTTGAAAAGCTTGTTGATACACGCCCTAAATCAAAATTTGATTTCAGAGGGCTTCGTAAGGTTATATTATCTGCAATTGTTGCAATTTGCTTTGTGCTGCTGTTCCTTGTTTCCGCATCACTCAATTCCGCAGCGGCATTTCTCAACGAAGAAAAAACAGTATTTACTGCAGGTTGCATTTACGGTCTGAATTATTTTAGTGAAGGAGCATTGCTTTATGGCAGCTGATATTATCAAAGAAATTCTTAAAGCTGAAGCACAGGCAAAGCAGGCAGAGGCCAAAGCCGAAAAGCTTGGTGAAAAAATCATTCAGAATGCAAAAATTCAAGCTGATATTATTGTAAAAACAGCCGTTGAGCAGGCTGAAAACCAGGCTAATATTATCTTGAGCGACGCCGAATATTCCTGTGACGGCGTAATCAAGCAGGCTAACAAGCTTGCCCTCATGCGTGAAAAAAAGTCGATTACCGATACAGAAAAGCAGTATGATGATGCCATAAGGGCTGTATTTGAAGAATTACTTAATTAAATTATAAAAAAAATCAAGAAGGAGGTGTTTCCTTGGCAAAGGTCAGACTAGTGCGTTTTGACATTGCATCAATGTTAAGCGAAAGCAAGGGGATAGTTGAGCATTTGCAGAAATGCGGCTATGTTCACCTTGAAAACACAGAAGACGACGCACTTTTAAAATACGAGACCGCCGATATTGTTCAGAATATACAGCAAGAGCAGCTTAAGGTTGATGAAGCAATTACTATTCTTGAACAGACCTGTG
>JBGVGP010000194.1:0-2515 GCA_045121735.1 Acutalibacteraceae bacterium | reverse complement strand
ACAATAATCGCAGAATTAAGCTAAAATTAAATGGCTTGACACCTGCTATGCACAGATCTCAAGCCATTTTAGCTGCTTAATATTTAATTTGCACAAGTTTTTCTGAAAAACTTTGTCTAACTTTTTGGGGTCACTTCAATTCGGATAGCACAGTTTTTATCTTGTTTTTACTTTTTTAATTTCACTTGCATAGCTGTAAACATTTTTGTCTGTCAGCTTTCTGTAGGCATAAACCTTAAAATAATAAGTCTCACCGCTTGAAAGCTTTTTTATTTCAGTCGCTGTACCCTTTGTTGATGCAACCTTTTTAAAGCCTGAATTAGCATCCTGTGACATATAAACTACGTATCCGTCTGCATATTTTACTTTATTCCATTTAAGCTTGACGGAATACTTCAAAGCCGTTGATTTTACGGATGCTTTTGAAGGACGAGTGCACGTGACAAAGTTTTCTGATTTGTTACTTAAAATAAGCTTACTTCCCGTATCAATACAAGCCTTGACAGCAAACTTATATTTTCTGCCGCTGTCAAGATTTTTAACAGTGAGTTTTCTTGATTTAGTGTAAGAACAAACCACTATCCACTTTTCCTTATTCGTATCATATCTGTAAACACGATAGCCGGTTGCACCCTTAGACTTATTCCATTTAAGGGTTATTGATTTTTCATTTTGCTTGGCGGAAATTTTTGAAATAGGTAATGGTTTTGTCGCAACCTTAATCGAAGTATATTCAGGAGCGTATATTAAGCTTTTTCCTTCCTTAACATAAGCACGCACAGCATAATTATATGTAGTACCAGCGCTAAGCTTTTCTATTTTGATACTGTTGGTCCTGACTCTTTTAATAAGAGTCCATTTACCGTCTGAAGCCTTTTTATAAACTGCATAGCCTCTTGCCGCGCTTATCTTTTTCCATTTAAGCGTTACAGACTTTTCACCTGCTGTAAAATCAAGCTTTTTAACCTTTGGCAGAATCAGCTTATCACCCGAAAAGGTTTTACTGCTGCTGATTTTTTTGCACCGTGAGCAGCTGTAATAATATTTTGCAGCCTTCTTATAAGTTGCCTTTGAAGCAAGATGCTTACTATCCTTAACCCTCAAGGTATAATCATGACCGAGTGCTGAAACAGACTTTTGCTCAACTATAACCTTGCCGCAACGGGAGCAATGGCTACCCTTGGTCTTGCCGGTGGCAGTGCAAGTGGCATTAACCTTCTTATCTGTAACCGAAATATGACCTTTGGCAGAAACCGTGGTTGATTCCGAATAATCACAGACTGAGCACTCATACAGCGCAATTCCGGTTTTAGTACAGGTTGCTTCCTTAAGTGTCTTAACAAATTTGAGCTTATGTCCTTTTGCCGAAACAAAATCACCCTTGCTTACATATCCGCACGGGCAATTGTAAACGCTGTAACCCTGATTAGTACAGTCCTCTCTGTATACTGTAACAACAGATTCCTTTAAATGATTATGGTTGAATTCAACATTAAGATATTCTAAGCATTCATTGCCTGTTGAAATATCAATAAGCCCAAAATCACTTTCGGTTCCTGTATAATAAACAGTAGCAAGCAGCTCACACTTTTCAAACGCATCTGAAGCTATACTTTCAATCGAAGATGGAAGACAAATAACGGAAAGCTGTGAGCAATTTGAAAAGCAACGAACCGACAAGCTTATCAAGCCTTCAGGCAGAACAATACGGCCTAAGCTACTGCAACCGAAAAAAGCATTTTCACCAATAACCATTATGTTACCGGGAATACTTATGCTTTTCAATGATGTGCACATATAAAAAGCATTCTTCGGCAGATAGATTAAGCTATCAGAAAGCGTCACTTCTTCAAGGCTTTTACATTGATAAAATGCGCCCTCACCTATAACTTTTACACTATCAGTCATTGTTAACCGGCGAAGCATAGTACAAGCATAAAAAGCATTATTGCCGATTTCTGTAACTGTATCGGGTATGTTTATTTCAGTAAGCAGCTTACATTTTTCAAATGCATTCTCTCCTATAACAGTTACTGTTTTACCTGAAATTTCATCTGGAATATCCAGCACACCTTCAGCCTGCGTATCGCAACCGGTAATAATGCATTCATCACCTACATACTGAACTACTAGTGACGATTCATCTGCCGCTTCTGCTTTAATTCCCACAGGAAGAAGTAATGCCAGGAAAAAGAGCATAAACAGTATTCCGTTTTTAACTTCCTTTTTCATAAATATCAGTCAATTACTGCAATGGCTTCAACTTCAACGAGTGCATTTTTAGGAAGAGTTTTAACAGCAACACAACTTCTCGCAGGAGCTGATGTTATATATTTTGAATAAACTGCATTGAAAGCAGCAAAATCAGCCATATCGGCAAGGAAGCAGGTTGTTTTTACTATGTTATCAAATTTTGTTCCTGCCTCTTCAAGTACTGCACCAAGATTCTTCATTACCTGCTCTGCCTGAGCTGTAACATCATTGCCTTCAAGCTCACCGTTAGCAGGGTTAATAC
>JBGVGP010000193.1:0-9222 GCA_045121735.1 Acutalibacteraceae bacterium | reverse complement strand
TTTCTAATCCGAATCGCCGAAAAGCCGTGAAAATTCACGCTTTAAGGCGTGGTTCGGATTATACTCGTCACCCTACCCTCTCCGTCAATGCTTCGCATTGCCACCTCTCCCAAAGGGTGAGGCAAGTGTAACCTACTATTTTTATAATAGTTATACTATGCTTTACGGCTTAACGTCAATGTTTATGTTCATTGCCTTTGCCTGACTTATTAGGTCCTCAAGAGGGTCTCTTTTAGGCTGTGAGGGTGCTGCAGCACCTTGTGCACCGTCCTTTGGTGAGCTTAAGCCGAGGCGGTACTTTTTGCCTGTGATACGGAAAATCGCCTGCTTGACGTCTCTTGAGTTACTGCCTGTTCTTATAAAGGCATTGAGTGTGGGATTTGTGCTCTTGATAAGCACAAAGTCACCGTTTATATAAGCCTCTGAATCGTGAAGCACGCCCCAAAGGGGAGCATTTGTTTTAAGCAGCTCGGAAAGCACCTCTGCCCAGGGGAGATAATCGTCTCCCGAGGAAGCCGTTGCAACTGCATCGCCGTAATAAGGCTCGTTGGTATAAGCCGGCTCTGCAGGCTCCTCCTTAAGGTAGGGATTTTCCTGCTTTTCCTTCTCACGGGGAGGCTCGTTTGCATTGGTAAAGGTATCAAATACCGTTGTAGGCTTATCAGCGTCAGCCTTCTCCTCCTTTACTGCAGGTGCGCTATGTGCTGCAGGAGTGGCTGCAGGCTTTACACTTTCAGTCTCCGGCTTTACGTGCTCTGAAATAAGCGGCTCCGGCTGCTTGTGTACAGGAGCAGCAGCTACGGCTATCTCTCCGCTTGTGAGTCTGAATTCAAGGTCGGCAATTCGTCTTAAAACAGCCTCGTTATCTGTATCAAGCTTCGGAGAAGCAAGGCGGATAAAAGTCATTTCCATTTCGATACGTCGGTTTACGCCTTTTTTTATTGCCGCCGCGCTATCCTGTAAAAGTGCTATACACTTAAGAATAGCTTCAAGGGTGAAGCAGGTGCTCTGCTTACGGAATTCCTCCATTTCTGCATCGGTGCAGACGAGAAGACCCTCGGGCTTTTTTACCGTTTTGACAATCATAAGATTACGGAAATGATTTATCATATCGGAGCAAAGGCGCTCCATATCAACTGAGTTTGAGTGAAGGTCACTGATTAATCTCAGGGCCTCTGCTGTATCACCGCGGCTTACGGCATCGGCAAGGCTGAAAAGATGCTCCTTACCTGCCATACCTGCAACGGCACAAACAATTTCGGTTGTAATGTGCTTACCGTGGCCTGTGCACTGGTCAAGAAGTGAAAGCGCATCACGCATACCGCCGTCGGAAATACGGGAAATAAGAGTAAGCGCCTCCTCGTCGGCAGTAAAGCCCTCAAGAGCAGCAATCTGTTGCATACGGGACATCATTGCCTCAGGAGTAACACGTCTGAAATCAAAGCGCTGACAGCGTGAAACTATAGTTACGGGGAGCTTATGCACCTCGGTGGTAGCTAAAATAAACTTGACGTGTGCAGGCGGCTCTTCAAGTGTTTTAAGAAGAGCGTTGAAGGCGCCTATAGAAAGCATGTGCACCTCGTCAATGATATAAACACGGTACTTACAGGAAGCAGGAGTGAAATTAATTTCCTCACGGATATCACGGATATTTTCAACGCCGTTGTTGCTTGCTGCATCAATTTCTGCAACGTCAACAATTGTGCCGTCGTCAATTCCCCTACAGATTTCACACTCGTTACAGGGGTTACCGTTTACGGGATTAAGGCAGTTAACCGCCTTTGAGAGAATCTTTGCACAGGTGGTTTTACCCGTTCCTCTTGAGCCTGTGAAAAGATAGGCATGAGAAACCTTGCCCGACTCAATCTCCTTTGAAAGCGTCGAGGTGATATGGTCCTGACCCACAACGTCACTGAAGACACGGGGTCTGTATTTTCTGTATAATACCTGGTACACTCTGTTCCCTCCTTATTACTAGAAAAGAGTAAGACACCTTTTCTCGGTCATACAGTGCAGGCGTAGCTGTGTCGCACAGACATTCCCCTTAATGCTGCTCGGTCTCCCGCCTGACATGGTTCGGGGTGTTCTGTCGCACAGGACCCGCACTGCATGACCAAAACAATGTATCTTACTCTAACTCAAAACATTATAATATAAACTCGCAAGAAAATCAAGAGTTTTTCCACTTTTTTTCAGCAGCACTTTTATACAGATTTTGTGCATATTTATGAGATATATGCAAATTCACAATACCTTTACAAACCCTTCATTTCTTATAGTAACTTTCCTCAAAACTCTTGAAGGTGAGCGAAAACTCACCCGTTTTTTAGTCATATTCACCAAAAAACAGGCATAAATTCACTATAAGAGCTTTTTTCAGCTTTGTGAGTTTTAATGCAAAATTTATGAATAACGTGTCTTTAAAAGTCAACTTTTTAACAAATTTCACGAAATCTCAAATATTGGCAGTTTTTTATTGCATTTTATTACAGTCAGGTATAAAATATTACACCATAAGCAAGTATTTTTTATATTTCACAAATCTGAGAAACGCTTGTAATTCTACATAAAAAGGAATGATTATCTATGAGTTACGTACAGCGCGTAATTGACGACATTGCAAAAAAGCATTCACTCGAGCCTGAATTTGTTCAGACCGTTACAGAGGTATATACTTCTCTTGTACCCGTTATCGAGCAGCATCCCGAATACGAAAAGGCTGCCCTTCTTGAAAGAATGGCAGAGCCCGAAAGACAGATTACCTTCCGTGTTACCTGGATTGACGACAACGGCAAGGTTCACGTAAACACCGGCTACAGAGTTCAGTTCAACGGTGCTATCGGCCCCTACAAGGGCGGTCTCCGTTTCCACCCCTCCGTTTACATCGGTATCATGAAGTTCCTCGGCTTTGAGCAGACCTTCAAGAACAGCCTTACAGGTCTTCCCATCGGCGGCGGTAAGGGCGGCTCCGACTTTGACCCCAGAGGTAAGAGTGACGGAGAAATTCTCCGCTTCTGTCAGGCATTTATGACAGAGCTTTACAGACACATCGGCCCCGACGTTGATGTTCCTGCAGGTGACATCGGCGTAGGCGCACGTGAGGTTGCATACCTTTACGGTCAGTACAGACGCATCAAGGGCTGCTTTGAAAACGGCGTTCTTACCGGTAAGGGTCTCTCCTTCGGCGGCTCACTTATCAGACCTGAGGCTACAGGCTTCGGTGCTACATACTATGCAGTAGAGGTTCTTAAGCACTTCGGTGAAGAAATCAAGGGCAAGACTGTTGCAGTTTCAGGCTTCGGTAACGTTGCATGGGGTACTGCAAAGAAGGTTGCAGAGCTCGGCGGTAAGGTTGTTACCATTTCAGGTCCCGACGGCTACGTTTACGATCCCGACGGTATCGTTACAGAAGAAAAGATCAACTACCTTCTTGAAATGCGTGCATCAGGCAGAGACAAGGCACAGGATTACGCTGACAAGTTCGGCTGCGAATTCCACGCAGGTGAAAAGCCCTGGGGCGTTAAGGTTGACATTGCTATGCCCTGCGCAACACAGAACGAAATCGGTATGAAGGAAGCCGAGCAGCTTGTTGCTAACGGTGTTCCCTACTATATTGAGGTTGCTAACATGCCCACAACAAACGAGGCACTTGCTTACCTTATGGAAAACTGCAAGGCAGTTGCTCCCTCAAAGGCAGTTAACGCAGGCGGTGTTGCAGTTTCAGCACTTGAAATGAGCCAGAACTCAATGCGCTACAGCTGGACAGCTGAAGAGGTTGACGAGAAGCTTAAGAGAATCATGAAGGATATTCATGACAACTCTGCAAAGGCAGCCCAGCAGTACGGTCTTGGCTACAACCTTGTAGCAGGTGCAAACATTGCAGGCTTCATCAAGGTTGCAGACGCTATGATGGCACAGGGTATCTTTTAATTAAAGGATAAAAGACAATCAGGTTTTTTTGATTACTTTTTTTGCAAAAAAAGTAATGCCCGCACGGCGAGTGCATAAAAAAATAAAGTTAAGCACGGTAGTCAGTTCTACCGTGCTTTTTTGTTGTGGATTGCATAACAAAACAAATACAGGCTGCTGAAGGTAGGAGTAAACAATCTCCATTCAATCAGCAACCTGTTTCTGAATACATTTTACCACAAAAACCGAAATGTCAAGGCTTTATAGATAAAACAAACCCATAACAAAGGACACGAAAGACACCTGCTCTTTATTTTTTATCTCAAACAAACCAATCATCAACGCCGAAGGCGTCCCTGACTACTGGCTACTGACTACTGGCTACTGACGGTACGCCACATAGGGGCGTACCCTACTTGCTCTTTACTAGCAGAGCCGGCAAAATTTTCGCCTTACCCTCACCCGCTTTTTTCATCTGCTCAAGCAGCATTTTACGCATTCTGTTTCTCACAATATTGTAAGACGGGTCCTTGATAAGATTATGCAGCTCCATCGGGTCTGCCTCAAGGTCATAAAGATACTGCTCAACATAAACAGGACTTTTTGCCACCGTCATTCCGAGAGCATAGGTAGGCGCGCACACAGAATATTTATACTCCCTTGTACGGATTGCTCTGCCACACTGGCTTTCACTTATCTGTATGTACACACATTCTCTTTCGTCGTCGTCATCACAAAGGTCGTAGCCCTTGAAGTAATCTGGAATATCAATATCCGCAATTGAAAGCAGGGTTGCAGGAAGGTCGATAAGGCTCACAAGACGGTTATCGTATTCTCCGCCACGGAAGTCACCGCCTCTTATCACAAGAGGCACGTGGGTGCTACTGTCGTGACAGGAGCGCTTGTATTCAGCGTTTCTTGTTTTGAAATGACAGCCGTGGTCACTTGTAAAAATTATCACCGTTTCCTCGTAAATTCCCTTTTCCTTAAGCTTGTCAATGAGTCTGCCAAGGTTGTAGTCTATACGGTTTATTGATGAAATATAGTCGGCATATTCCTTTTCGTAATTGCCGTTGAAGTGTCTTAGCTCCTCGGGTACAGGATAATTTCTGTACTTGCCCACGGTTTCCTTGTAGCCCTCAAAGTGACCCGTGTCATTCTGATGATGAGGCTCAAGCTGTGATATAAACATAAAAAACGGCTTGCCCTTTTCAGCGTTATCAAGATATTCAAGGGCAAAATCGTTTATTCTGTCGGCACGGTAGCCTGTAAAATCAATACGGTTGCCCTTTTCGTCAAACACATAGCCGTCATAACCGTGAGAGGTGAATTCAAGCACATCTGCCCCACGGAAATATCTGTAGCCGCCGAGCCTTTCAACGGGAATTGCAGTTTTTTCACAGTTGAATTCACGGTCCGAGGCAAGGTGCCACTTGCCTATATAGGCAGTATCATAGCCCTCATTATTAAAAAATTCAGCAAGAGGAGTTATATCACGGGGCAGTGAAATATTGTTCTTATAGCACCCTGTTTCCGTCGCATACACGCCCGACTGCAGACAGGCTCTCGCAGGACCGCAGACAGGCTGACAGGTATAGCAGTCCGTATAGGTCACACCCTCCGAAGCAAGACCGCAGAGGTTAGGCATTATTTCATTGTTTGCAGTATCGTAACGCTGCTGGTCGGTAAAGTAAAAGATAATATTCTTTTTTCTTTCCTTACCCGTAATTTTATCCACTACATCAAGGGCAGCTGACTGCAGCTTGTTTTTTAATTCATGAGCCACTTGAAAAACCTCCGTCAATAACAACACTTGCACCGGTGATATAGTCCGCCATATGAGAAGCGAAGAAGAGGATTGAGCCTGCAACGTCGTCAGGCCTTGCAAGGCGGCGCATAGGTGTACGCATTGTCATATAAGCCATCCACTTTTCATCCTCAAGGTTATCCTTGATAAGAGGAGTTTCCACAAAGCCGGGGCATACGCTGTTTACGGTTATGCCGAAGCGTGCCCACTCACAGGCAAGGCTCTTTGTCATCTGCATAATGCCGCCCTTACTTGCACTGTAGGCAACAGCCGTCGGAATTCCCATAATTCCGCTCAAGGAGCAGGAGTTAACTATCTTACCCTTTTTCTGCGGTATGAAAAATTCATTGGCTATTTTCTGCGCCATAAAAAACTGTGCGGTAAGGTTAAGTGAAAGCACTCCTTCCCAATCCTCCTGCTTTTCATAAATGCTGTAAGCAGAATGGGACATGCCCGCGTTGTTTATAAGCACGTCGACGCCCTTACCCGTCGCCTTTATTTTTTCTGCAAGCAGGCTTCTCTGCTCACTGTCGGTTATATCACACACAAAGGCAAAAACCTTATCCTCACCGAATCGCTTTTTAAGCTCACTGCTTTTTTCTTCAAGTGCCTTTTCGTTAAAATCGGCCATAAAAACAGTTGCCTTATTCTGTAAAAAGGCTATTGCCGCCTCAAGACCGATGCCGCTTGCGGCACCTGTAATAAGCACACTCTTATCTTCAAAATCAAACGCATAATTCATAGCTGCACCCACCTTTGATTATATCTTTTTTTCTACGTTTAATATAGCACACTGTAGGATAAAAAGCAAGTTTGAAGCACAGCTCAGGCCAAGCGGTCCCGAATCACCGAATACAAAGAAAAAACAAGGCTGTAAAGGGCAAAAATTATGCTTATTTTTTTAAGTTTTCTCTTGAAAATTTCCACATATTATAGTATACTGTTTTGGTATATATAATCGGAGCAGTATGCTTTTCCGATTGAGCGTAAAAAACTTTACGGAGGATTTGATTTATTATGGCAGAAATGGAAAAAAGCAACAATTTTATCGCCATGGAGCATGACGTTCTCAAGTTCTGGGAAGATAATAATTGCTATGAAAAAAGAAAAGAAAAGAATCAGGGTAAGGAGCGCTTCCGCTTCATCGACGGCCCTATCACTGCAAACAACCCCATGGGTATCCACCATGCATGGGGACGTACCCTCAAGGATACCTTCATCAGATACAAGTATATGAGAGGCTACGACTGCCGCTGTCAGAACGGCTTTGACAGTCAGGGTCTCTGGGTTGAGGTTGGTGTTGAAAAGGACCTCGGCTTTGAATCAAAGAAGGATATCGAGGATTTCGGTATTGACAAGTTCACAAGAAAGTGCGTTGACCGTGTTAAGCAGTACTCAGGCGTTATCACTGAGCAGTCGAAGAGACTCGGCCAGTGGATGCAGTGGGACAACTCCTACTACACCAACACCGACCTTAACATCACATCAATCTGGCACTTCCTCAAGACCTGTGACGACAACGGCTGGATTAAGCGTGAGTACAAGCCCATGCCCTGGTGCCCCCGTTGCGGTACATCACTTTCAGAGCATGAAATGACCGGCTCATACAAGACCGTTACACATAACTCTGTTTTCTTCAAGCTCCCCGTTGAAGGCACAAACAGCAAAATCATCGTATGGACAACAACCCCCTGGACTCTTTCTTCAAACGTTGCACTTGCAGTTAACCCTGAAATTGACTACGTTGAAGTAAAGGTTAAGAGTGACGAAAAGACTCTCATCCTTGCAAAGAACGCTATCAAGTATCTCGGTGAGGACAAGCTTGAGGTTCTTCGTATGTTCAAGGGTGAAGAGCTTGTAGGCAAGAAGTATGACACCTGCTTCCCCGAGCTTGAGGCTCAGCAGGGCTTCGAGCATAAGATTGTAGCATGGGAAGATGTAGACGCTGAAGAAGGTACAGGCGTTGTTCACATCGCTCCCGGTTGCGGTGCAGAGGATAACGAGCTCGGTAAGAGACTCGGTCTTCCCGAAATTATGCCCGTTGACGATATTGGTATTTTCCTCAAGGGCTTCGGCTTCTTCACAGGTAAAAATTCAAAGACAATTGCTGACGAAGTATTTGAAGAGCTTAAGAAGAGAGACAAGCTTTACCTCATCAAGCCTCACGAGCACAGCTACCCCGTATGCTGGAGATGTAAGGAGGAGCTTATCTACCGTCTTGTTCCCTCTTGGTTCATTGTTACAGACGAATTAAAGCCCAGACTTATCAGAAACGCTCAGAGCGTTAAGTGGGAGCCCGAATCAAACGGCAAGAGAATGCTTGACTGGCTCAACAACATGGGCAACTGGAATATTTCACGTAAGCGTTACTACGGTATGCCCCTCCCCTTCTATGTATGTGAGGATTGCGGTAATGTTCACGTTGTAGGCTCAATCGACGAGCTCAAGAGCCTTGCAGTTGACCCTGCAAAGGTTGATGCTCTTCCCGAGCTTCACAGACCCTGGATTGATGAAATCGAAATCAAGTGTCCCAAGTGCGGCAGCAACGTTAAGCGTATCACCGACGTTGGTGACGTATGGCTTGACGGAGGTATCGTTCCCTTCTCAACAACAGGATACTTTGAAGATAAGGAAGAATGGAGAAAGAACTTCCCTGCAGAATGGATTGTTGAAATGCGTGAGCAGGTTCGTCTCTGGTTCTACTCAATGCTCTTTATGAGTACTGTACTTGAAGACAGAGCTCCCTATCAGAGAGTTCTTTGCCACTCAAGTGTTATTCAGGAAAACGGTCAGAAGTTCTCAAAGACAGGCTTTATGATCCGCTTCGACGAGGCAGCTGAAAAGATCGGTGCTGACACAGTACGTTACCTCTATGCAGGCGGCCCCGTTGCAAACGACGTTCGCTTCGGCTTCGGTCTCGGTGACGAGGCAAGAAGAAAGCTCCTCTCCTTCTGGAACATCTACACCTTCTTTGAAACCTATGCAAGAATTGACAAGCCCAACTTTGAAGGCTATACACCCGATAAGAGTGCTATGACTGTTACAGACAAGTGGCTTATTGCAAGAACAAACGACTTTATCCTTAAGGCAACTGCCCAGATGGATGACTACAAGGCATATAACCTTATCAAGGAATTTGAAATCTTCACAGATGACATTTCCAACTGGTACATCAGAACAAACCGCCGTCGCTTCTGGAAGACTGAAGACGAAAAGGATAAGATGATTGCTTACTGGACTCTCTTCACTGCTCTTTCAACCTGCGTGAAGGTTATGGCTCCCATCATCCCCTTCATGACAGAAAGCATCTGGCAGAACCTTGTACGCCGTGTGCTTCCCACTGCAGAGCTTTCAGTTCACCTTGCAGACTGGCCCACAGTTATCGAAGGCTTCGAAAACGACGGTATCATCGAAAAGACCGCTTTTGCAAGAGATATCATTGCAACTGCTATGAGACTTCGTAACGAGCATCAGCTCAAGGTTCGTCAGCCTCTTTCAAAGCTCTT
>JBGVGP010000192.1:0-6934 GCA_045121735.1 Acutalibacteraceae bacterium | reverse complement strand
AAATAAAGGCTTAAAAACGGCGAAAGTGATAAGACAATATACTTTTATGTTACAAGAATATGGCCTATTAAAAATAACATTCATCAGGTTGTGTCTTACGCCGCTAAGAAGATGCAAAGACCCGACGGCGAAGGTTGACCTTATTGACCGTCGGGATTTTATTACGTCTGAAATCGGCTCACTGCGTGAAAAGAGTAACATTGCAAAAAGAATCATCAAAGACAGACCGGGGCTTGAAGAAAGCCTTGAAGCGGAAAAGGCACTTATCCGTGAATGGTACTTCCCCGAAAGAGCTCAGGTCAAAGAAAAACATTATGAAGGGAGGTAGATGCTATGAATGCTGAAGAATTATGCAAGAAAATGCAGGAAGAGAAAAAGTCTGACGGTGATGATCATTATGAAGAAGAAATGTCATCAAGCGAATATGCTCACAGGTATATGGGCAGACCCGGATATTCTGTAAGAAAACACTTGAAGCTTATACAAGCCGAACAGAAAAAGTATAAAAGAAATTATTAATTTTATGGAGGTAAATTATGTTTAATCAAAATATCAAATCACCGGTAAATATCCCGGTATCAAAAATTTATCCCTTTGAGGGAAATCCTTATAAGGTTCTGGATAATGATGAAATGAATAATCTTATATGCAGTATTCAGGAGCAAGGTGTTCTTACTCCTATAATTATCCGACCTATTGAAAGCACAGATGAATATGAGGTGATAAGCGGACATAGACGCTTACACGCCACGGTCAAAGCAGGGATGAAAGAAGTCCCTGCTTTTATTTATGCCGTCACCCGTGATGAAGCGGCTATTATGCTTGTGGATAGTAATCTGCACCGTGAGCATATTCTGCCAAGTGAACGAGCTTTTGCTTACAAATTGAAAATGGAGGCAATGAACCGTCAGGGGTACAGGAGTGATTTAACTTGTGGACAAGTTGGCCACAAGTCAAGAGATGGTGTTTCAGAAACTGAAAGTGGCAGACAGGTACAAAGGTATATCCGTCTGACCTATCTCATACCTGACCTCCTTGACCTTGTTGATGAAGAACGAATAGCCTTTACCCCTGCAGTAGAGCTTTCTTATCTCAATGAAGTCGAACAGGCAGATTTGGTTGAAGAAATCCGTGTATGTGATGCTACTCCGAATTTATCTCAGGCTCAGAGGCTTCGTGCAATCAGCAGAGAGGAAGGTTTAACACCTGAGGATATAGGTGAAATATTGGCGGAGGAAAAAGCTAATCAGCGTGAGAAAATCAAAATTCCTGCTGAAAGAATACGAAAATTCTTTCCGAGAAGCTATACAACCGAACAGATTGAGGAAGCAATAGTAAGAATCTGTGAAAGCAGATACAGAGCCCGTCAGGGCAGAGATTCAAGATAAGGAGGTAAAATATGTCTGAAGAAAACAATAAGAAATACTATGTGCCTATATGGAAAAAGTCTAATCTTACCATAGAGGAGGCTGTAGCATATTCGGGCATCGGCAGAGATAAGCTGCGTGATATGACAAGTAAGGAAAACTGCCCATTTGTTCTGTGGATTGGAAATAAAAGAATGATAAAAAGACGAGTGTTCGATTCATATATTGATAAAATGTACTCTATTTAAGGTGTTCTGTGCGGTTAGAAAATCCACACATTGGTCTTGCCGCACTTTTAGTTTTATGATTTATTCACACTTATAAAAAGGAGGTACTTTTATGAAAAAAGAACTTGAACTCCCCGTATGGCAAAAAATGAATCTTTCCTTGGAGGAGGCTGTAGCGTATACGGGTATAGGCAAAACCAAGCTCAGAGAGATGTCAGACAAAGAGGATTGTCCCTTTGTGCTGTGGAACGGAGCGAAGCGTCTTTTTAAACGCAAAAAATTAGAAGAATATCTTGAAGAAACGAACTGCATTTAACAGGAGGCCTAATAATGAAAAGCAACGAAAATATTAAAACGGCAGTTACACAGAAAGAAATACCCATATGGGAAAAGAAGTGGCTTACCCTTGAAGAAGCGGCAGCTTATTCGGGGATAGGCAGAAACAAAATAAGGAAATTATCACAGCAGAAAAACTGTTCCTTTGCAATATGGTTAGGCGGTAAGCTCTATATCATAAGGGAAAAGCTTGATGATTTCACGGATAAACAATTTAGAATATAGGAGGAATTTTATGTCAGCAACAAAAAGAAAAGATAAATCAAGAGTAGTTCTCCGTAGCGGAGAGGTTCAAAGAGCGAACGGGTCATACCAGTATTCATGGATTGACGGTAGCGGTAAAAGGCGTTATGTATACGCCAAAACATTAGAGGAGCTCAGAATAAAGGAAGAGCAGATAGCAAAGGACAAAAGCGATGGTATTAAAACTGAGGCAAGATATACAACCCTTAATGAAATGTTCGATTTATGGAAAACCCTGAAAAGAGGTCTTAAGGATAATACCTTTCAGAACTATGTCTATTTGTATGACACCTTTACAAGACATGTTATCGGTGATAAATTGGTAACGAAGCTTAAGAAATCTGATATTAAAAGGTATTACAATTATCTTGCAGATGAGAGAGGTCTTAAGGCTTCAACTATAGACGGCATTCATACCGTTCTTCATCAGGTGCTTGATATGGCGGTTGATGATAATTATATACGCAACAATCCTTCTGACAGGGTTTTGAAGGAGCTTAAGCAGACCTGCTTTGCCAAAGGTGAAAAGAGGATGGCTCTTACAAGAGCGGAGCAGGATTTGTTCCTTGATTTTTTGAAAAACAGCAGAATATATAATCATTGGTATTCTATCTTTGCAGTAATGCTTGGAACAGGTCTCAGAGTGGGTGAAGTGACGGGCTTGCGATGGTGTGATATTGACTTGGAAAACGGGATTATTGATGTTAACCATACTCTTATTTACTACTCTCATAGAACAGCGGATAGTAAGCAAGGCTGTTATTTCAATGTCAATACCCCAAAAACTACCGCAAGTAACAGACAGGTGCCTATGCTCGATTTTGTTAAAGAAGCTTTTGTTAAGGAAAAAGAGGTGCAGGAGCTTCTTGATATAAAATGTGAAGCGGTAATAGACGGTTACACAGATTTTATATTCGTTAACCGTTTCGGCAATGTTCAGCATCAGGGCACACTTAATAAGGCTATCAAAAGGATTATAAGAGACTGTAACGATGAACAGTTTCTGAAAAGTGATAATCCAAAGGTGCTGTTGCCTCATTTCAGCTGTCATACTCTTCGACATACCTTCACAACAAGAATGTGTGAAGCGGGTGTTAATGTAAAGGTAATACAGGATGCTCTCGGACATACAGATGTATCAACAACGCTTAACATTTATACCGATGTTACCAAGGAATTGAAGAGGGTGGAATTCGAGGGGCTTGACAGGTTCTTTAAGGAGGCATAAATCCCAAAAATGTATGCTACCAAACTTACATCAAAACTTACATCAATCGGAACGTAAAATGCAGTAATATACAGGCGAAAAGCAGGAAAATGTCAAATTTCCATTGATGGGGTCAGTAAGTTATGGTAGCATACAGTATAATATGAATTGTAGGAAGCGAGGCTCCCCACGATGAAGTCATTGGATAAATAAATCTCCCGAAAACCCAGTAAAATAAAGGATTCCGAGAGATAGCAAAAATCTAAACAGTCGGTTTTACGACGAATTTACGACAGATGAATATGTGATGTAGCAAAGAGGACAGCTCAGGCTGTCCTCTTTTTCTTATTATAAGCCTTTTATTCTTTTATAACCTCAAATCGTCCTCTTTCCTCTGCTTCTTATCATTGATAAGCCAGGGAATGCCGAAGCCTGCACCGCCGCCGACGGCAAGACCTATGAGAATGAACAGCCACCAAAGTGGATTTTTCTTCTCTTTTTCGTCTTCGGTTGTGGTGACAACCTGCTCAACCTTTTCTTCAATGACCGTGCTGACATCTACGGTTTTCTTGTATTCCTTGCCGTAGTCGTCCTCGTAGGTTATAGTTATTTTACCCGTAACCTCGCCAAGAGCGTCACTGTCAACTCGCAGGTTTGCTGAGCCTTGTGCACTCTGTGCAGGCTCAATGTTACCCACAAACACACTGCCGCCCGACTGCATACCCTCAATGTCAAAGCTGAGAGTGCAGTTGTAAATGGTGCTCTTGCCTGTATTCATCAGGTCAACTGTGACGGTCTGCGTGTCACCCTGAATTACCTTTTTGGGGAGGATTGCACCGCTGTATGAGAGCTTTACACTCTGCTTAACATCAACTCTCACCGTGTCGCTTGAAGAGTAGGAGTTGAATTTTTCATCTTCGTACTCGACGCTTACATGTAAATCGTGTTGACCGATAGAAGCAGTATTGGTTGCTGTCAGCTCAATTACCCAGGTATAAGCACCGTATGCTCCCACGTAACTTACATATTTCGTTGGCATTCCTGTTATGAGAATTTCGCCGCTGGGGTCAGAGATTTCAAATTTCATGTTGTAAAGTGCCTTTGAGTAGCTGTAATTGTCGAATGTTATTGAAAGCTCTGCAGGTTTACCGGGGGTAAGGCTCTTTTCGCTGAGCTCGTAAGAGGTAACCATAAACCTCGGTGTAGAGTTGTCCTCGGTTGTAGGCTCTTCTGCTGTAGTAATCTCAGTTGTGGTTTCTTCTGCTTCTTCTGTTGTTTCAGCTTCCTTCGATACAGAAACGGACTCCTTGTGTATATCTGTTTCGTCTGCATTTGCCGAAGCAGTAATCGGAGCAACTAAAAGTACAAGCGATATAATCATTGATAAGATTTTTTTCATTTTTCTCTCCTCCTTTTACAGCTCTCTGATGTTTTCGACTATGCTGTGCTTCATTTCCTGCTTAATTTTGATAACAAGATTTACCGCACATACAAGGAAAAGCACACCGCACATCAGCATGGTTTCAACAATTCTGAATTCAAATATCTGCTTATTCCATTGGAGAGTTTTGTTAAGCAGGACAAAAAGCCAATAGCCTGCAATATAGGCGGTAAAGCCTATACCGTAGCCCCAACCGAAAATCACAAGCACCTGCCTTATGTAAGACGAGGAAAGCACCTTAAGGTCAGCACCTACTGCACGAAGCGTACCTATATCTCTTTTACCCTCACGTATACGGGCTGTAAGAGCGTTATTTACAACACAGCCGCAGATTGCAAGAAAAAGACCGATAATGCACACAAAGCCCAGAATGATTACCTTAACGCCGTTTTCGTTATCTCTTGCAAACTCATAGTTATTCCTGAGTCTGCCGTTTGGAATTGAAAGGCTGACATTTTCAAGGTAAGGAGCAATGATGCTGTTGAATTCGTCATCAACCTCGCCCTTTGCTTTAACATAAAGGCTGTTATAGTCGACCTCAGGAGCGAAATAATGGCTTGCACTGTTGGTTGTGAGTATGCCGATGCCGTCAATCCACGGGAACTGCCAGCCGAATTTGCTCGGACGATTGTTTAAGATTGCGCCTATTTTAACCTTCCTGTCAGTTTTTACAAACTGCTTTTTATCCTTCATTGATGCACTTATTATACTAAGATCAATTTCATCACCGACTTTATAGGTGCGCTCCTGAATTTCAATGTATTCTATTTCTTCTCTCAGAGAATCGTTTTCATAAATATATCTGCTTTCAAGGTGAATGCCGTGCTCTCCGTAGTCATGAAAATAAAAGCCTATCTTTTCGGGAGCAATAAGAATAATCTCCTCTCCGCTATTAAGCTTATCGAGATTGATTTCACCCTCAACAACATCATCCTTCATCCCCTCAAACAGTTCATCGTTAACACTGACAAAGGTTGAGTTAAGAATAAGCGAGTTGTAGTTGTACCTTTTCTTTACATCAAGATAGGACTTGCTGAATTTTTTGGTAAGCTCTTTTTTGTAATTCTCTTCTGTCAGAAGCCGCTCATCGTCAACACAGTCGTAAATACTGTTTATGCCGTCTTCTTTTGTTGACATCAAAAGCTCATAATCGGTAAATTCATCGGTGAGGATGTTTGCCTGACAGCTTTTTATGGCAAGGATTTCTTCAAAATAGCCCGTTGACATAATTTCCGAAATATCGTTATCGGTATAGCCTCTGTAATCAAGGGAGTTATTTACAAACTCACTTTCAAAATTGGCATCGTCATAAAGGTCGTATTCATATTTATCGTAATCCGCCTGGTCAAGCTCGTGACCGAGGGCTGAAAAGCCGAGACAGGAGCAGATAATTGTAATTGCGAGAATGATGCTGACTACAACCTGCCTTGAACGGGCAAGGGTGATGTTTCTTTTTGCAAGGAGCTTTGACACATCAAAGTTCTTTTGTGAGCGGATTTTCTTTCTTCTGAGCTTTCTTGTATAATCCACATTGCGGATTGCCTGCATAGGTGAGCTTTTTGAAATTGGTATAAGAGGAATAACAGCCGCACACATTACAATAATAACACCTAAAGCCGCACCGGCAAAAAGAATCCACAGCCTGGGTAAAAACACAAGGTCATCACCGATAAGCCCTGTTATAAGCTTAACGCCGTAATAAGAGATTAAAACGCTGACGGGTGCACAGATAAGGCTTATAATCAAAGCCTCACGGGCATAGATTGTTATAATCTGCCGTTTTGTTGCACCGACGGCCCGCAGCATACCTATCTGCCTTTTTCTCTGACGCAGATTGTTTGCAAAGGCGTTGACAATGGCAAGGCAGGAAACAAGGGTGAGAATAATTGCAAAGCCAGTGCTGTATAACATTGAGCTCCATATATCCGTGCCGCTTGTGCCGTTACTTTCCTCACGGTAGCCCGTTGTCACAGTGTGATATTGCTCTGTAAGCTCATAATATTCGGTAAGCTTTTGCTCACTCCATTCAAGCCCCTGATATCTGCCGCTGCCGGTGTTGACAAAGCCCACAAGCAGCTCCTTGCCGCCAACGGCTGTCTGCTCGCCCTTGTAA
>JBGVGP010000191.1:0-16042 GCA_045121735.1 Acutalibacteraceae bacterium | reverse complement strand
TCTTATAAATTCTGCTTCCTCACGGTACGCCACATAGGGCGTACCCTACGCGATGTTTTTCCGTTACGTTTCACGTGAAACATAAAAGAAGAAAACCGCATCCTCGGACACGGGTCGGTTTTTCCTGACTACTTAAACCTGCGTGCTCCTGTGCCGTTAAAATTAAAGCTGTTGAGAATGGTGCAGGATGCCCTTTTCTTCGCTCCGAAGCTGTATGCGATACTGCGAGAGGGCGAAAAAAAGGCAAGCGCAAAGCTGCGGCGATGTAGTTCGATACTGCATCGCCGTACTGTAAATCTTCCTATCGTTTTAATTCCGCTTTGCGTGCTCCTGTGCCGTTATCAACAGCTTAGCAAAAGACCGCATCCGAAGATGCGGTCTTTTGCGTTGTGGGGTGTGAAAGAGAAAGATATGATTATATATGGAATCACCCTTAGGTGCTGCCACCGTTTAAGAGGATTTATACATTTCCTTTTTAGGTATTCTTATATGGTATACAAAGCTTTCTGCCTCTTCTTCTTTTTTTACGTCGGCTCTTATGCCTGCTTTTTTCATTGTATCCACTGCATGATTGATTGTTTTAATAAATATCTTTACGTCGCTGAACATTGTTTTCGTTTTTCTCGACGTGCTTTTCTCTTCAAGTATTTCTTCTATGTAGGCTTCCGTCTGGGTTACATTAAGCTTCTTTTCTATAATCCTTTTAAGCACGGGCAGTATCTTATCCTCGGGAAGCCTTAAAAGTGCCCTTGCATGTCTTTCTGAAAGACTGTTCTGCATAAGCAGCTCCCTTACCTCCGGCTGAAGTGACAAAAGCCTCAATTTATTTGAAACGGTGGACGGTGCCTTGCCAAGCTGCTTTGCCGCCTCCTCCTGTGAAAGACCGAAATCCTTCATAAGCCTTTCTATGGCAGCTGCCTCTTCAAAGTAGCCAAGATTCTGCCTTTGCAGGTTTTCAATAAGGGCATATACTGCTGATTTAAAATCGTTTACATCAATTACTATACACGGAACGCAAAGCATTCCTGCAAGTCTCGACGCACGAAGACGCCTTTCACCGGATACAACCTCATAGATATCCCCTGTTTCTCTTACGGTAATCGGCTGCAAAATGCCGTTCATTCTTATACTTATTGCTAAATTTACAAGCTCCTCCTGGTTGAAGCTTCTTCGTGGCTGATTCGGATTCGGATATATTAGCTCATTAGGTATCAGCAGAACCTGTCCTGCAGACCTTGGTTTTTCTTTTATCATAAGTATCCTCCAAGTAAAAAACCTTTCCTTGCTGCTAATAATAACAAAACAAGGAAAGGTTGTCCACAAAAACCGTTTTACAAATAACGACGGTTGCTTTCTTATATTTACTTTATCTTATAGGATTTTTAGCCATTTTTGCCGAAGGTCTTGGATATTTGGCGGGGGTTGACGAAGACTTTTCGATTAAAATAACCGTTCTCTCCCCTGCGTCCTCAAGGTTAAAGGTTTTCTTTTCCCTGATTCTGCCGCCTAAAACTGATATTGCCTTCTTACCCTCTTCAATTTCTTCGTCTGCCTTTGCGCTCTTCATTGAAATAAATGTGCCGCCAACCTTTACAAAGGGTAAGCAGAATTCGGAAAGGTCACGCAGATTTGATACTGCCCTTGCTGTTGCAAAGTCATAGGTCTCTCTGAAATCCTTACTCTGTCCTGCTTCCTCAGCTCTTTTATGTACTACGTTTGCTTCAAGACCGATGTTTTCAAGTATATCTCTTATTACATTCAGCTTCTTATTTGTGCTGTCCATAAGTGTAATATCAAGGTCCGGTCTTGCAATAAGCATTGCCACACCGGGAAAACCTGCGCCTGTACCAACGTCAATTACTCTTGCACCCTCGGGAATATCAATTGCAGAAAAGACCGTAAGTGAATCCACAAAGTGCTTTATAACAACCTCATCGGGCTCTGTAATAGCTGTAAGGTTAATTTTTTCATTCCACTCCACAAGAAGCCTTCCGTATATATCAAAGCGTTCAAGGGCTTTTTCGTCAAGTTCCACACCGTAGAGGGCGGCTTTTTCTTTAAGTAAGCTTTTTGAAATAAAGTCTGCCATTATAACACCTCTTAATTTAATCCGTTTTTAGCAAGGTAAATAAGCAATACCGAAATATCGGCAGGGCTTACACCGCTTATTCTTGAAGCCTGACCGAGATTTTCAGGCTTGATTTTATTAAGCTTTTCCTGTGCCTCACTTCTTAAACCGACTACTTCCTTATAATCATTTATCATTTTAAGGCTCTTCACCTCAAGTCTGCGCATCTCTTCAACCTGGGCAAGCTGACGCTTTATATAGCCCTCGTACTTTATGCCTATTTCAACCTGCTCAAATATCTCATAGGGAAGGTCGGGTCTGTCGGGGTCAAAGTCCTTAAGTGCCTCATAATCAAGCTGAGGACGCTTGAGAAGCTCAGAAATTCTGCAGCCTGTTACAAGGGGTGATGTTCCACGTGAAACAAGAAGCTCGTCGATTGCCTTGCTCATAGGCACGGAAACAAGTGATATTCTTTCCTTTTCTTCTTCAATAAGTCTTAACTTATCCTGCAGTCTCTGCCATTTTTCTTCACCTACAAGGCCTATATCATAGCCGTATTTTGTAAGTCTTATATCAGCATTGTCCTGTCTTAATATAAGTCTGTATTCTGAACGGGAGGTCATCATACGGTAGGGGTCAGAGCAGCCCTTTGTAACAAGGTCATCTATAAGGGTGCCGATATATGAAGAGGCTCTGTCAAGAACAAGGTATTCCTTACCGAGGATTTTCTGTGCCGCATTGATACCGGCAACAAGTCCCTGTGCAGCTGCTTCCTCATAACCGCTTGAGCCGTTGAACTGACCTGCACCGAAAAGACCGGGAAAGTCCTTGAATTCAAGGCTTGCGTTGAGAGTAAGAGGGTCAACACAGTCATATTCAATTGCATAGGCTGTTCTCATAACCTGCACGTTTTCAAGGCCGGGGATTGTACGCAGAAATTTAAGCTGAACATCCTCGGGTAAAGAGGAGGACATACCCTGCAGATACATCTCCTCGGTGTTTTCACCGCAGGGCTCAATAAAGAGCTGATGTCTCTTCTTTTCACTGAAGCGTACAATTTTATCTTCAATTGAGGGGCAGTATCTCGGGCCGACACCGTCAATTTTACCGCTGTAAAGAGGGGAACGGTGAATATTATCAAGAATTACCTGCTTTGTATCCTCGTTTGTATATGTAATGTAGCAGGGCAGCTTGTTTTCGGGAGTATATTTTCCGTCAAAGGAAAAGGGGACAACACGCTCATCGCCGTCCTGTCTTTCGAGACCGGAGAAGTCAACGCTTCTTCTGTTAACTCGTGAGGGAGTACCTGTCTTGAAGCGTCTTGTTGAAAGACCGAGCTTTTTGAGTGATGTGCCGAGTCTTGTTGCAGCAAACATACCGTCGGGACCGCCGTCATACACAACGTCTCCTACGTATATCTTTGAAGCAAGGAAGGTGCCCGTTGCAAGAATAACGCACTTTGCCTTGTACTCAGCCTCAAGCATTGTAGTTGCCTGCCACTTACCGTCATCACATCTGATAAGGTCGATAATTTCAGCCTGAACAATTTCAAGCCCCTCCTGCAGCTCCATTACGTGCTTCATATATTCACTGTAGTGTCTGCGGTCTATCTGTGCACGAAGGGAGTGTACTGCGGGTCCCTTACCGAGATTAAGTATACGGCTTTGCAGAGTGTTGGCATCGGCAGCCTTACCCATTTCACCGCCGAGGGCGTCAATCTCACGAACAAGGTGACCCTTTGAGGTTCCGCCGATTGACGGATTGCAGGGCATATTACCAACCCAGTCCATGTTGATTGTAAACACGCCTACACTTACGCCTAAACGTGCGGCGGCGAGTCCTGCCTCAATTCCGGCATGACCCGCACCAATTACTATAACATCATATTCTTTTGCAAAATATTTCATAAAATCACTGACCTTTGAATGTCTGAATATCTTTAAAGGTTTTCCACATCAAGTGTGGAAAACTGCTGAATTTTTATGTCTTTTTTATTGAATGGATTTTTTTGAATCCTATACTGCATCGTTTTTGAAATTTCTATTCAACAGAAACGAAAACGTGTAAAATGTTCACATAAACAAGCGTTTTTTGTTCCGTTTTAGAATTATAAACAGTAATTACAGGTATTTTAACACATCAGCGGGATTTTCGGCTATAAAATCGGCTTTATGCTCCAAAAACTCCTCTTTATTGCCATAGCCCCACAATGCACCGCAGCTTTTTACTCCTGCACCTGCCGCACCGTCAATGTCAAAGCATCTGTCACCTACCATAAGCACCTTTTCTTTTTTGTCAGCGCCGAGCATTTCCATTGCTTCAAGGATTATATCCTTTTTTGAGCTGTGTCTGCTGTTGTCACTTTTAACTCCGGCAATAGCATCAAACAATTCTGTTATTTTAAGATAGTCAGCTACACTGTAAATTAGATGCTCCGGCTTACTCGATGCAATGCCGAGCTTTACTCCCCTGCTCTTGAGCTCCCTGAGAAGCTCCACCATACCGTCATAAAGTGCACATTCGTAAATGCCCTTTATCTTATAGCGCTCGCGGTATTTTTTTATATAAGCTTCAACCTCATCCTCGCTTACGCCGTAAAAATGGGTATAGCTGTAATAGACAGGGGGGCCGATAAATTTTTTAAGGTCTGACATATCGGGAATTTTTCTGCCCATCTGTTCAAATGAATACTGCAGACTTTTTATAATCCCCTCGCCCGTGTCAACCACGGTGCCGTCAAAATCAAAAATAACAAAATCAAATTCTGCCATCAGATTAGCCCTTTCGCTCCATAGCCTTTTTCATAAAGGATTCAATCTTAATTGTAAAGCGCTCATGAGTACCCTTGCCGATGAGACCAACCTCATCGTAAGCCTCAACCTCAAAGCAGGCCTTTCTTCCGTCAAAGTCGGTGAGGGTTGCTACTGCCTTGACCTCGGCGCCTACGGGTGTAGGTGCAAGGTGAGAAATATTCAGCATAGTGCCTACGGTTGAAATACCCTCGGGTACAAACTTATCGCAAAGCTCACTTGCAGCCTGCTCCATAAGTGCTACCATATAGGGTGTTGCAAGCACAGCAAGAGAGCCGCTTTTTACCCTTGCGGCAGTAATATCATCAGTAACAGTAACGGTTACCTCGTGCTTTGTACCTATTGTCATTTCCATAACTTATACCTCTTTATCAAAGCAAATCAAATGCCTTTATTCTGTCTTCGCTCAGTTCAATATTTGTATTGCCGTAAACTGCAGCCTGTACCTTTTGTGCTGCAAGGGGATAATCAATAACAACAACCGAGGCATCGCCTACCCAGTCGGTTTTGAAAACATCCTCACCGCTAAGGAAGGTATGCTGATTAATTTCAAAGCCTACCCAGCCGTTAGTAAGACCCTGAGTTGCATAAGAAATTATCTGCATTTTTGTAAGGTCTGTTTTAACATACTGTAAAAGAAGGTCGAGCACCTCGTTAAGCTGGGTGAGAGTTGCACCCTTTGCGCTTTCAATAAGTGCGCTTATAACCATTCTCTGTCTTCTTGTACGGCTTACGTCAGAGTCGGAGTCGCTTTTTCTGATTCGAGAAAATACAAGTGCCTCCTGACCTGAAAGCTTAACTGCAGGTCCTGCTTCAATTCTCTGTGCAGAGGTTGTATTGATATACTCTGCCTCATACTCCTGCACCTCAACGGTAACACCGCCAAGAGCGTCGATAATTTCAACAAAGGATGAAAAGTCAACTGCTACATAATAGTCAATATCTATTTTGTAATGCTTTTCTACTGTATCAATTACACCGTTAGGTCCGCCGTAATAATATGATGCGTTCATTTTACAGAAGGTATCATATCCGCCTGCATTTGTATAGCACCACGAATCACGGAAGAAGGATATCATATTTATCTGCTTTGTTGCCTTATTGAGTGAAACAAGAATCATACTGTCAGAGCGTCCGCCGTATTCAAGGGCGTCGGCAGAGTCGAGACCTAAAAGGAGAATGTTTATAACATTCTTGCTTTTATAAAGCTCTCCCCCGTTTTCAGACCACTGATATATAAAATCATTAAGGTCACCTGCTGCACTGATAGCCTTCATAAGATTAAGCTCCTGCTCATCGTAAACAACGGTCTGATTTTCATTATCACCGGTATTCTTATTAATGCCGGGCTGAAGCATATCAAGCTTACTGTTTACAAAGCCGAAGAAAACAGCGGCAAGGCAGATAAAAAGCGTCAGGAAAAAATATATATTTTTTGCTCTGTGCTTTTTATCCTTCCACAAAAAATCTGAAACAGAAGTCTTTTTATTTTTCATAAATTTACTTCCTCCGAAAAATTAAAGGATTTTTCCGATTTATTCTTCGTTAGTACTCTCCTGAGCCTCGGTGCCTTCGCCCTCGGCTTCAGTGTCTTCTTCACTTTCTTCACCGTCATCCTTTTTGTCAGCTTCCTTTACGGCAATAGCTGAAACAACTCTTTCACCCTCTGCAAGGCGCATTACTCTTACGCCCTTTGATGTACGTGAAACAACGTTAATCTGTGAAGCGGGAATTCTTATAAGAATACCGTCGGAGGAAATCATAATAATATCGTCCTCAGGTGAAACAAGAGCAACAGAAGCAACCTTACCGTATTTTTCGGTATGGTAGTTGAGTACACCCTTACCTGCTCTTGACTGAAGTCTGTATTCGCTGTGCTCACTGAGTCTGCCGAGACCTGTTTCTGCAACGGTGAGAACCTTCTTTTCGTCGGTTTCGTTTTCACCGATTACGCACATACCGATAACCTCGTCGTCCTCCTTGAGCTCGATAGCCTTAACACCTCGTGCAGTTCTGCCGATGGGACGGCAGTCATTTTCGTTGAAGCGGATAGACATACCGAGTCTTGTTGCAACAATAATATCATCGTTACCGTCGGTAAGCCATACCCAAGAAAGCTCGTCACCCTCATCAAGATTAATAGCAATAATACCGCTCTTACGAAGATTCTTATACTGCTCAAGGTCAGTTCTCTTGATAATACCCTTTCTTGTAACCATGCAAAGGTACTTGACCTCTTCACCGCCGAAGTCGGGAACTCTTATCATTGAGCTGATCTTTTCGTCGCCCTCAAGGGGAAGAAGGTTAACTACGTTCATACCCTTGCTCTGTCTGCTGCCTTCGGGAATTTCGTAGCCCTTAAGACGGTATACCTTGCCCTTTGTTGTAAAGAACATAATATAGTCGTGGCTTGAGCAGGTGAACATTGTTTCTGCAACGTCCTCTTCTCTTCTTGTCATACCCTTGATGCCCTTACCGCCTCTTCTCTGAAGGCTGTAGGTTTCAACGGGCTGACGCTTGATGTAACCCATAGTGGTAAGAGTATAAACACACTCCTCCTCGGGGATAAGGTCTTCAATATCAACCTCGCCTGTGATAGCGGCAATTTCTGTTCTTCTTTCGTCTCTGAACTTATCGCAAAGAGCCTGTGCCTCTGTCTTAACAAGCTCGAGAACTCTGTACTCGTTTGCAAGAATATCCATAAATTCTGCAATCTTTTCCTGAAGCACCTTAAGCTCTTCCTCAATCTTTTCTCTTTCAAGACCTGTGAGCTGTCCGAGACGCATCTTTACAATTGCGTCTGCCTGTGCCTCTGAAAGTCCGAAGCGTTCAATAAGCTTAAGCTTACCTGAAGCCTGGTCCTTTGATGCGCGGAGAATTGCAATAACCTCGTCAATAAAGTCAAGGGCAATTTTAAGACCCTCTAAAATATGAGCTCTTTCCTGTGCCTTTTTAAGGTCAAAGCGTGTTCTTCTTACAATAACCTCCTTCTGGAAGTTTATGTAATGGTCAAGAATCTGCTTAAGGGTAAGAATTCTGGGTACACCGTCAACAAGTGCGAGCAGAATAATACCGTAGGAAATCTGAAGCTGTGTGTATGAGAAAAGCTGATTAAGCACAACCTGGGGGTTGGCATCTCTCTTAAGGTCTACAACAAGACGCATACCCTCACGGCTTGAATAGTCGTTGATATCGGCAATGCCTTCAATCTTCTTATCCTTTACAAGGTCAGCCATTGCTTCGATAAGGCGGCGCTTGTTTACCTGATAGGGAAGCTCTGTAACAACAATCTGGAAGCGGCCGTTTTTGCCCTCGGTGATTTCAGTTCTTGCTCTTACAATAATCTTGCCTCTACCTGTTGCATAAGCGGCTCTGATACCTGCTCTGCCCATAACGATACCTGCTGTGGGAAAGTCAGGACCCTTAACAAACTGCATAAGCTCGTCAAGCTCTGCCTCGGGGTTATCGATGTAATAGCACATACCGTCGATAATTTCACCAAGGTTGTGAGGAGGAATATTTGTAGCCATACCAACGGCAATACCCGTTGAGCCGTTTACAAGCAGGTTGGGGAAGCGTGAGGGAAGAACTGTGGGCTCCTTAAGACGGTCGTCGTAGTTAGGAGCAAAGTCAACAGTGTCCTTATCAATATCTGTGAGCATCTCCATGGAGATTTTGCTCATTTTACTTTCGGTATAACGGTAAGCAGCAGGGGGGTCACCGTCAACAGAACCGAAGTTACCGTGACCGTCAACAAGAATGTATCTTGTTGAGAACTTCTGTGCAAGTCTTACCATTGCATCGTAAACTGATGCGTCACCGTGGGGATGGTATGAACCGAGCACTGAACCGACGGTATCAGCACACTTACGGAATGCCTTTTCGGGATAAAGTCCGTTTTCGTACATTGTGTAAAGGATACGGCGATGAACGGGCTTAAGACCGTCCCTTACATCGGGAAGCGCACGGGCAGTAATAACTGACATTGAATAGTCGAGGAATGACTTACGCATTTCTCTGTTAAGGTCAACGTCAATTATAGTCTGATTTTCATAAGTTAAATTTTCCATATTATCACCATCTTATTTCTGATGTAATTTATTTGTTAATGTCTCGGTCCTCGGCTCTTGGCCCTTGGCCCTTTTTTATACTGTGATATAAACGCCTGAAAAATAGTTATCTATAAGATTTTTTATCATACCGTACTTTTCATTATCAAGTACACGCTTCGGAATGATAAGTATTTTTTCATTCATATATGAAAAGTAAAAATTTGTTTTGCTTTCTGCAACGGAAACAAAGCCCTTCATTTTAAGATGCTTTTCTGTAGAGGCCTTGCTGCTTTCGTCTGCATCAATATGAATTTCAATGTGATCGGCATAAAAGTCATACCTGTTAGGCTTTCTGTTGCTTTTTGCCTGTAAAAGTGAGGTTGAAAGCTTTTTTGCATAAGTAAGAGGCATTATAACCGTTGTAATACCGACAAATAAAACCGTTGCTACAAGGCCTGCCGTCTGCAATGAAAAATACATTCCCACCATAATAGCCATTAAAGCAAGAGTAATTGCCGAACGCTTGAACTGATTTACAAGAAGACTCTTACCGAAATCCTTGTAATAAGCAGCATAGTCTTCCTTTTTTAAATTAAAATCAAGAGAAAAGTATTTCATATCAGTACTCCCCTTTCTTTACATAAGCGTCGGGGATTTTACTTTTTAAAAGTGAGGTGAAGCTGTCATAGTCACCGTTTATAAAATGAGTTTTTGAAATACTCAGGGGGAAAGCATTTTTATCTGTAATAAGAGTTATAAGAAAATTCTTTTCAAAGCAGAGCTCTATTTCACTGTAGGGTACAATCTCCCTTGAAAAAGCAGTTGTTATTTCTATAGTATCCTCATTCAGTACAAGCTGAAGCCTTTCCTCTCTTGCAGTATGTGCATATTCCTTTACCGTTCTTAATGCGTTTGTATACATAAGAAAAGCAATAAGAAGCATGTTCATAATTATACCGCCAAAAAGGCTAATAGCTGAAAGCTCTTTCTGGAATATTACTGTTATAGCACAGTAAATTACTGCAAAAACTGAAAGCACGGGAATTGATGATGCAACAAATTTTTTAGCGCTTAATAAGCCGTACCTTCTTTGCCAGAAAACATATGACTGCTGCATAGCAGCTCTGCTTTGCTTTACAATAATTCCGTAGGGTGTCATTTTACTATCATTTCCTTAATCAACAGGGAATTAAGAGTGCCTTTTCCCGGCCCTTGGCCCTTGGCGCTCGGCCCTCTTTTAATTATACGTCAAGATTTTGTACGTACTTTGCGTTCTTTTCAATGAAATCGCGGCGGGGCTCAACCTTATCACCCATAAGAATGGAGAAGGTTTCGTCGGCGGCAATTGCATCCTCAAGAGTAACACGAAGCATAATTCTGTTTTCGGGATTCATTGTTGTTTCCCAGAGCTGATCGGGGTCCATTTCACCAAGACCCTTGTAGCGCTGAATGTCTGCACCGGGCATTTCAAGGAGCTTTTCGTCTCTTTCCTCGTCGGAGTAAGCGTACTCGTGCTTTTTACCCTTACTTAATTTGTAAAGGGGAGGCTGTGCTATGTAAACAAAGCCGCCGTCAATAAGAGGACGCATATATCTGAAGAAGAAGGTGAGAAGAAGCGTTCTGATGTGAGCACCGTCGACGTCGGCATCGGCCATGATAACAACCTTGTGGTAACGAAGCTTGTTTACGTCGAATTCATCGTTGAAGCCTGCACCGAGTGCAGTAACAACGGGAAGAA
The DNA here is from genome assembly GCA_045121735.1 of Acutalibacteraceae bacterium. Taxonomy (GTDB): domain Bacteria; phylum Bacillota; class Clostridia; order Oscillospirales; family Acutalibacteraceae; genus UBA6857. Next base: position 5,374 of record JBGVGP010000191.1, on the reverse strand, counting down.
GCTTTTCGTTGGAAATAACCTTGTCAGGTCTTGACTTTTCAACGTTGAGCATTTTACCCCAAAGAGGAAGAATAGCCTGAATTTTTCTGTCTCTGCCTTCCTTTGCAGAGCCACCCGCAGAGTCACCCTCTACGATGTAGATTTCTGTCTTTGTGGGGTCCTTTTCGGTACAGTCGGCAAGCTTACCGGGAAGTGAGTTTGATTCAAGAGGAGACTTTCTTCTTGCAGCCTCTCTTGCACGTCTTGCAGCCTCTCTTGCTCTTGAAGCATCAAGAGATTTTGCAATAATTGCCTTTGCTACTGCGGGGTTTTCCTCAAAGTAGTCAGTAAGCTTTGTGTAAACTGTATTTGATACAAGCTTTGTAATTTCTGTATTACCGAGCTTGCCCTTTGTCTGTCCTTCAAACTGTGCTTCTGTAAGCTTTACGGAAATAACTGCAACAAGACCCTCACGGCAGTCCTCACCTGTAAGCTTTGTATCGGCATCCTTTATGTAGCCGTACTTTTTACCGTATTCGTTAAATACCTTTGTAAGTGCAGTTTTGAAGCCTGTTTCATGTGTACCGCCGTCAACGGTATTAACGTTGTTAGCGTAGGAGAAAATTCTCTCCTTATAGCCGTCGTTGTACATAAGTGCAACCTCGGCACTTCTGTCACCGTCAACAGCTGAAAAATGAATAACCTTTTCGTGAACGGGTGTAAGACCGTAGCTTTCACCGATATGCTCAACAAAGGAGCCGAGACCGCCCTGATAGCAGAATACATCCTCAATGATATTATCCTCGTCACGTCTGTCAGCAAGTGAAATTGAAAGACCTGCATTAAGGAAAGCAGATTCACGAAGGTGATTTTTAAGCACCTCGTAATCGTAAACAGTTGTTTCCTGGAAAATAAGTGCGTCAGGCTTGAAGCGGATAAATGTACCTGTTTCGTTTGTGTCACCGATAACAGTAAGGTCGGTGCAGATATTACCTCTTTCAAAGCGCTGATGATGGATGTGACCGTTCTGTGAAACCTCAACCTCCATCCATTCTGAAAGGGCGTTAACTACTGATGAACCAACACCGTGAAGACCGCCGGAAACCTTATAGCCGCTTCCGCCGAATTTACCGCCGGCATGAAGCACTGTAAGAACAACGGTAACAGCGGGAAGACCCTGCTGCTCGTTGATACCAACGGGAATACCACGGCCGTTGTCTCTAACGGTAATAACGTCACCGGGAAGAATTTCAACCTCAATGTGTGTACAGTAGCCTGCAAGGGCCTCGTCGATTGAGTTGTCGACAATTTCATACACAAGGTGATGAAGACCTCTCGGGCCTGTTGAACCGATGTACATACCGGGACGCTTTCTTACAGCCTCAAGTCCCTCAAGAACCTGAATGGCATCAGCGTTATATTCCTCGGTAACAATGGTATCCATTGTTTCAATTACCTCTTCATTTACCTCGGAAATTACCTGTACTTCCTGATTTTCAGCGTTAGCCTTGATTTCATCCATGGCTAATACCTCCGTTTCTCTTTATAAAAACTTTTTTCTATTTATTACTTATTTAAAATTTTCCTCTGTTCTCTTATGCAGCGTTGCACTCGAAACAGGAGAAAAATATATTTTATCATTGTCACATACCACAAAGGAAATAGGTATTTCCTCAGATACAAGGATAATGTTATTTTTCTTTTCATTTTTATTTAAAAAATCTCTTGTTCTTTTAGATACCGTTGCAGTATCAAGGTCAAAAATGCCGATGATTTCCTTTGAATTTATTACTGTTTTGTTTCCTAAATGTATATACATAATTACTCCGAAAAGTAGTAAGTAGTGAGTAGTAAGTAGTAAGGACTTTATTCCTTGTACTTATCTATCAGGGTACTTATTATTCTTTTTATTTCTAAACATAATTCTAAAGAAGGCAAAGCCTCTTCTTTTTTTATATATTTTTCTTGTATGCAAATGTATATTTGAGTTTCTAATTCTGCTCTGGAGCTTTTTGCTATATATAAAAACTTCACATAATCTTTTTTTGAATCTCTTTCATAACCCTCTGCAATATTTGAAGGTATTGAAACAGCGGCTCTTCTCATTTGATTAGCTATTCCGTATATTTCTTCTTTTGGCAACAGTCTTGTAATTTTATATATCTCACTTACGAGTTTCATACTTTTTTGCCAAACTATCAGATCTTTATATCCTTCTATTTTTTTCAACCCTTTCTACTACGCCGTAAGGCGTCCCTTACTACTTACTACTCACTACTTTAAGCATCCCCCGTGCATCATAAGTCTCTTACCGTCCTTAAGATGCTTAACGTTGGCAGGGTCGCAGCAGGTAATAAAAACCTGCCAGTCCTTAATGTGATTGAGAATGTAGTTTTGTCTGTTAACGTCGAGCTCACTCATAACGTCGTCGAGTAAGGCAACGGGCTGTTCACCGCTGAAGTTTTTAATAACGGCCGCTTCACCTAATTTAAGCGAAAGCGCTGCAGAGCGCTGCTGACCCTGTGAGCCGAAGCTTCTTGCAGAAAGACCGTCTATTTTTATCATAAGGTCATCACGGTGAGGACCAACAGAGGTTGAGCCTGTAATAAGGTCATTTTTTCGTGAGGCATAAAGCTGAGCCTTAAGGTTTTCATAAAGCTCCTGCTTGCTGTCACCGGCAACTATTGCCTGCTGTGTATAGGCTATTTCAAGCCTTTCTCTTTCATTTGAAAGCCCCGAATAAATTTCATCGGTATACATTGAAAGCTTATTTATATAGCCGAGCCTCTGTCTTATTATTTCAGAGCCGAAAAATGCAATTCTGTCTTCCCAAATATCAAGGGTATCGTAAAGCTCACTGTGGTAAGCTACATCCTTTAAAAGAATGTTACGCTGTGCAATTGCCTTATTATACTGTGAGAGGGTTACACCGTACTTCGGCTTAAGCTGACTTATTGCTATATCAAGAAAGCGCCTTCTTTCGTAAGGCCCTTCCTTTACAAGTGAAAGGTGAACAGGAGAAAAAACAACACAAAGAAATTCACCCATAATCTGGCTTGAGGATTTCATTTTAACACCGTTGAGAATAAATTTTCTGCCCTCACTTATTTCAAGTGAAGCACTCTGTTCACGGTCAAAGGCATAAAAATCCATATACAGGTTTGCCTTGGTGCTGTTGAAATTGATAATTTCATTATCCTTGCTTCCTCTGAAGGAGCGGCAGCCTGTAAAAAGCCATATAGCCTCAAGCAGGTTTGTTTTACCCTGTGCGTTTTCACCGTAAATTATATTTACTCCGTCACAGGGCTCAAAGCCTGTATGTTCGATATTTCTGAAATTTTTTACCTCAAGCTGATTTACGAGCATCTGATTTTTCTCCGATTAGTTTATTTGCTTTTAATGTTATAAACTGTATTTTGAAACTCAAAGCAATCCCCTGCCTTAAGCTTTTTACCTCTTGAAAGACATATTTCTCCGTTTACCTTTACAAGGCTGTCCTGAATAAGCATTTTTGCCTGACCGCCTGTACCTGCAATACCTGAAAACTTAAGCGCCTTATCAAGGGGAATATTTTCGGTTGTGATAAAAATATCTTTTTCTTCTTTTTTCTTAACCTTTACGGTAATTTTCATTTTATATCATCTCTGTTTGCTTATTTTTAGATGAAGCATATATTTTTTTATTATAATATTTTACTTCAATTCATATAGTCAGCGGCGCAGCCGCACCTGACTACTGACTACTGACTACTGACTACTGGCTACTTACTACTTCTATTATATTCTTACGGGAAGAATAAGGAAGAAGAAGTGGTCTCCCTCAAGGGGTGAGAAGGTGATAGGCTGATTTGAGCTTATCATTTCAATCTTTATCTTTTCAACATCGCAAACCTTAAGACAGTCAAGAACAAAACGGTTGTTGAAGCCGATTTCGATGTTCTTACCTTCAATATCAGCAGCCATTCTGTCACTTGCAGTACCAAGGGCAGTTACTGATGAGAACTTAAGTACATTGTTATCAACAATAAGACGAAGAGGGCTTGACTTATCTGTAATAATAAGTGAGGTTCTCTCAATGCTTTCAATAAGTCTCTTTGTTTCAACAATAATCTTTGTTTCACAGCTCATGGGGATAGCTGACTTATAGTTAAGGAAGTTACCCTCAAGAAGACGTGAAATTACCTTATAATCGCCGATGCTGAAGATAATATGTCTGTCACCTACCTTAATTTCAATAGGTGTATCGTCGTCGCTTGTGTTTTTAAGTATTTCACCGAGAGTCTTTGCGGGAACAACAAAGTTAAGCTCACCGTTCTGCTCCTGGTCGTAGCTGATTTCTTCTCTTCTTACAGCAAGTCTGGCACCGTCAACGGCAACAAGAACAATCTTGTTCTGTGTGATTTCAAACTTAACACCGTTATGTACGGGGTTTCTTTCACCTGTAGAAACGGAGAAGATTGTCTTTTTAATCATATCCTTAAGAAGACCGAGACCTACAACAACGGGTGAGAACTTGCTTAAGGTCGGAAGCTCGGGATAATCCTCTGCATTAGTTGCAATAATTGAATAATCTGCTTCACCGCTTTTGATTTTAGCAATGTTTCTGTCGTCGGTTTCAATTGAAATGCTTTCATCGGGAACCATTCTTAAAATATCGCAGAAATTCTTTGCATTAAGAACAATTCTGCCCTCTGTTCTTACGTCACCGTCAATAATAACGGTTGAGCCTACCTCAAGGTCATAGCCGGTAAGCTTTATTTTATCCTCAAAGGCTTCAATAAGAATACCTTCAAGTGAGGGAATTGTAGATTTACCGGAAACGGTTCTCTGTACACTGAAGGCTGCCTTTGCAAGTTCGGCGCTATCACATATGATTTTCATAAAATTTCCGTCCTTTCGGTTTTTTGGTATGAAATGTATGTTTAATAATAGTAGTAGTAGTAGGGGGTGTTAAAAATGAGGAAAAGCCTCACAAGCCCCTAAAACATTGGATTTTCGGTAAAATTTTTCTGTGAATTTTTTTGTTGAATTTTTCAAGTTATCAACAGCGCTGAAAATTCAATGTTTGAAATGTGGAAAAATGTTTGTGGAATGTGTAATAGTTTGTGGAAAACCTTACTGCTCGTTGATGTTTTTTATAATGTCCTCAACGGTGGATTTAAGAGCAACGTCCTTTTCGATTTTTGCCTTGCTTTCCTTAAGTGAATAGATAATGGTTGAATGGTGCTTGTTACCGAATTCGTTACCGATAGCCTTGAGTGAAAGGCCTGTAACACGGTCAACAATATAAATTGCAACCTGACGGGCAAGGGAGATATTTGCGCTCTTTTTAGAAGAGCGGATATCTGCGGCTGAAACGTCAAAGGTACGTGCAACCTCGTTGATGATATTTTCAA
>JBGVGP010000190.1:0-2853 GCA_045121735.1 Acutalibacteraceae bacterium | reverse complement strand
GCATAAGGTTAATATTCTATCTTTTGCGATAGGTGTATTGAGGTGCGTACGGAGTTTTTCTGTACGTATTTTTTATTTGGAGGTACAAGGCTATTAGCACTACTAACAACAAGGATCTGCCTATTAATGAGGAAATAAAGATTCCGGAAGTAAGACTTATAGGCTCTAACAACGAACAGCTCGGCGTTATGAAAATTGAGGAAGCTCGCGCATATGCCGAGAACAACAATGTGGATCTCGTTCTTATAGCACCAACTGCAACTCCGCCCGTTTGCCGTGCGATAGATTACGGTAAGTTCTGTTTCGAGCGTGATAAGAGAGAAAAAGAGGCTAAAAAGAAGCAGGTTATTGTAAAGGTTAAGGAAATTCAGCTTTCCTGCCGTATTGAGAAGCATGACTTCGAAACCAGAGTAAATCAGGCAAAGAAGTTCCTGTCCGACGGCGACAAGGTTAAGGCGGCTGTACGCTTCAAGGGAAGAGAAATGGCACATACCGATCTTGGACGTGAGGTCATCCTTAAGTTCCAGGAGGCGCTTGCAGGTGTAGGCACAGCGGAGAAAAAGCCTGTTCTCGACGGACGTTATATGTCCATTATCCTGTCTCCCGTTAAGCAGGATAAGAAATAATTAAGTTTTTAAATTGGGTATTACCCGTAAAAAAGGAGAATAATCATGGGAAAGATTAAGACACATAAGGCTTCTGCTAAGAGATTTTCTCTCACAGGAAGCGGCAAGGTTAAGATGAACCACAACAACCACCGTCACAACCTTGGTATCAAAACTGCAAAGCGTAAGAGAGGCCTTCGCAAGGGCGCAATCATGAGTGAGTGCTTCGCACCTACTTACAGAACTCTTATTCAGAAGTAATAAGGTCAGAAAGAATTTGGAGGATAAGATAAAATGGCAAGAGTAAAAGGCGCATTGATGACTCGTAAGAGAAGAAAGAACATACTCAAGGCTGCGAAGGGCTACTGGGGCGCAAAGTCCAAGCACTTCAAGATGGCTAAGCAGGCTGTGCTTAAGAGCGGTAACTACGCTTTCGCAGGGCGTAAGCAGAAGAAGAGAGACTTCAGAAAGCTCTGGATCACCAGAATTTCCGCACAGGCTAAGGGTTGTGGTATGAACTATTCCACCCTTATGCACGGTCTTAAGCTCGCAGGTATCGATCTCAACCGTAAGATGCTCGCAGAGCTTGCAGTTTACGATAAGGAAGCTTTCGCAGCAATTTGCGAGAAGGCTAAGGCTGCACTTTAATATAAATCCCCGGTCTACTGGATATTACGGTGACCGGGTTTTTTATTTATTTTAAGCGCATATGCGCTGTGAGGTATATATGTATTTTGATAATGAAATCATCACAAGCAGAAATAATCATTTTGTAAAATGGGCAGCTTCACTGTCTGAAAAGAAAAACCGAAAAGAAGTAGGTTATTTTATGGCAGAAGGCATCAAGCTGACCAAAGAAGCTTTTGAAGCGGGATTGCCTGTTGAGTATTGCATAGTTTCAGAGTCGAGAAAAAACGAGGCTTTTGAATTTTTATCTCCTTTTAGAAATAACGCAAAATATGAAAAATGCAGAGTTGTAACTGTTTCAGAAGGCGTTTTTGAAAAAATTTCTACCGAAAAAGCGCCTCAAGGAGTAATAAGCATCGTAAAACATCTTGACTTTTTCTGTGATTTGGATATAATATATAAGGAAGAGTTTTTTCTTAAACCTGAAGAAAAAGCTATTTTTCTGTTTTCCGTACGAGATCCATCGAATCTTGGAGCCGTTATCAGAAGCTCGGTAGCTTTTGGTACAGATCACGTTGTATTAAGCAGTGACTGCGCCGATATATACAACCCAAAAACCGTTAGAAGCGCTATGGGAAGCCTATTCAGAGTAAAAGTTACAACCGTTAAAGACGTTGCTTCATTTGTAAAAGCTGCACAGGACAACTCGCGCAGAGTTTTCGCTGCCGAGCTTACCGATAATGCTAAAAGTCTTTCGGAGGTTTCACTCTCGGCTTCCGATATAGTTATGATAGGAAATGAAGGCCATGGAATTTCTCGCGAAATTTCTTCCTTATGTGATGGAAGCGTATATATACCGATTTCAAAGAAAACAGAATCTCTGAATGCATCAGTTGCTGCAGCTATTTTTATGTGGGAACAAAGTAAATAAGTGAGGTTACAGTATGGACAATCTTGTATATTGGATATGGCTATCGCTTTCATGCACACCTGATTCTACAACCTTTTGTAAGCTTATCAAAAAATATGACGGTGCTAAGGCGATCTATGAAGCAACCGACAGAGAAATCAGATCCGTTGTCGGAGCTAAAGTTAGTGATTGTTCTTCGCTTTGTGATAAAAATCTTGAAAAAGCTGAACGTATATACAAGTTTTGTACCGAAAAGGGTGTTGGCATATTAACCTATGAGGACGAAAAATTCCCGAAGATGTTAAGAGATATACCGACACCGCCTGTTCTTCTGTATTACAGAGGAAAATTACCCGATTTCAATAAAGGCTTCTATTGTGCGATTGTAGGAACGCGCAGCTTATCCGACTACGGCAGAAAAAATGCTTTCAATCTCGGATATGATATGGGTTCTGCCGGTGCAACAGTTGTTTCGGGTATGGCAATAGGAATTGACAGTGTGGCTATGGCGGGTGCTATCGCAGCCGGTGCTACCACAGTTGCCGTGATAGGCAGCGGCATTGATGTTTGTTATCCGCAATCACACCTCACTCTCGCAAGAAATATCGTAAAGAACGGCTGTGTTCTTACCGAATACGCACCGGGTACGAAGCCCGAGAAGTTTAATTTCCCGAGAAGGAACAGACTTATCAGTGGACTTTGTCCCGTTAC
>JBGVGP010000189.1:0-1769 GCA_045121735.1 Acutalibacteraceae bacterium | reverse complement strand
CGAAGAATTTGTCCATATTAGCCTTATAAAGCTCTGTTGTTTCTGCGTTTTCAAACTCAGGCACAAAGTAGCCGCAATCTGCAAAGTCAACATAACGGCGTGATTTTACCGTAAAGGACGCAAGGCGGAATTCAATCATAAACTGCTCAACGACAACCGACACGTTTTCAAAGGCTAAGTTGAAGAAAACGTGCTCAACGGTTGAAGAATGACCGGAACGCGTTACCTTGTCAATAAGCTTTGTATTTTTTTCTTCGTCGTGGCTTTTTTCAAAGATTTCAAGGGCAGTTCCGTTCTGTGTGGAAATACGTCCCGAAGCGGCGCAAACCTCCTGCTTACAATCGGAAACACCGATAACAAAAACTCCGTTTTTAATCATACTGTCACTTCCTTTAATTCCATATTGAATCTAACTTTATTATTGTAATATTTTACTTTGATTTTGTCAAACAAAATAAGTAAAAAATTGCAAAAAGATTGATTAAAATTTTGCAAAAAACATTGATAAAAAAATAAATATTTGCTATAATTCTATAGATTATAAAATTGGGGGTACCATGTGATGATTAAAAGATCAACAGACATGACAGACAAGATTAACGTAAACATGCGCGGCGGTGACGGACAGGTTGCGATAAGAGAGGTTCTGCTTAAAGGTGAATACAAGGGCAACGCCCGTCTTGTAGGTACAATCACTCTCGAGCCCGGATGTTCAATAGGTGCCCATGTGCATGAAAATGAGGAAGAAATCTTCTATATCATCAAGGGTACTGCCACTTATGACGATAACGGTGAAACCGTACTTCTCAACGAAGGAGACAGCTGTCTTTGCCTTGGCGGTCAGAAGCATTCAATTGCTAACCGTATGGCAGAAGGAAAAGTTGAGCTTTTTGCGGTTATTCTTACTTATTAAGAGGTAAACTATGGGTAAAATGATTGTAATAGACGGTCTTGACGGTAGCGGCAAGGCTACTCAGGCCGAGCTTCTTAAGAAGCGTCTTACTGAAAAGGGCTACGATATTTTTTCGCTTGACCTTCCTTACTATAACGATTCCTCAAGCACGCTTGTAAAGATGTATCTTAACGGTGAAATGGGTGATAAGCCCGGCGACGTTAACTGCTACGCCGCTTCCACCTTCTTTGCCGCTGACAGATACGCAAGCTTCAAAAAGCATTGGGAAAAGGAATATAACAGCGAGAAAATTGTTGTTGCAAACAGATATACAACCTCAAATGCCTGCCATCAGATGACAAAGCTTGACGAAGGTCAGTGGGATTCATATATGGAATGGTTATTTGACTTTGAATATAATAAGCTTGGTGTACCGGCTCCCGACTGTGTTATTTTTCTTGAGATGCCCACCGAAATTTCACAGCGTCTGCTTTCAAAAAGATACGGCGGAGACGAAAACAAAAAGGATGTACACGAAAGAGATACCTCGTATCTCGCAAGCTGCTACAAGGCTGCAATTTATGCCGCTGACAAGCTCGGCTGGGAAACAGTTCACTGTTCAAAAGACGGTGAGCCGAGAAGCCTTGAGGATATTTCCGATGATGTTTTCCGTATAGTTGAAAGGAATTTGCTTTCTGATGATTGATTTTCACACTCCGACACTTGACGATAAGGATTGGATAAATGCCAGGATTGACGAAACCGTATGCCCGAGCTGTGAGTATACCTTCGGTAACATTTTTGCCTACACTGCGAAAATGGAGCTTGAGGTAGCAGAGTATAAGGGCTGCCTGCTCACACGGTGTATTTACGACGG
>JBGVGP010000188.1:0-9426 GCA_045121735.1 Acutalibacteraceae bacterium | reverse complement strand
CATATTGCTTTTTACGGTTGGTGTGCTTATGATGTGGATTTCGGGTGCCAAGGGAAGATATTTTGCCTTTGTCGGCATTGCCGTTTTTTCGGCTGTTGCGCTTGTTCTTACAAAGCCCCAAATTATTGAGGGCTTCGGCTTTGCTTCAAGCAGAATTGAGTCCTTTATAAATAAGGATACTGCCGATGCTGACAGCCGTTATCAGACGCTTAACGGCCTTTATGCCATAGGCTCGGGCGGACTTTTAGGTGTAGGTCTGGGTAATTCAATGCAAAAGCAGCTTTATATCCCCGAGCCGCAGAATGACTTCATTTTCCCCGTAATCTGTGAGGAGCTCGGCTTTGTGGGTGCTGCAGCAGTGCTTATACTCTTTGCATTACTCATTGCAAGAGGGTGCTATATTGCCCTTAAATGCCGCAGCTATTTCGGTGCACTGCTTGTTATGGGTATAATGATTCAGCTCGGAATACAGGTTATTTTCAACATTTTTGTTGTTACGGATATTTTCCCGAATACGGGTATAGCCCTTCCTTTCTTCAGCTACGGAGGAACTGCTCTTATAGTGCTTCTTGCCGAGATGGGTGTGGTGCTTTCCGTTTCAAGGGACTGTGCCATAGAAAAAAGATAAGGATACAGTAAAACTTATAATATAAGGAGTGTTTTAAATGAGAATACTTTTTGCCGCCGGCGGTACGGGCGGACATATCAATCCTGCTCTTGCAGTTGCAGGTGAAATCAGAGAGCGTTATCCCGATGCCGAAATACTTTTTGTAGGCACAAAGGATAAAATGGAGGCAAGGCTTGTTCCTGCAGCGGGCTTCGATTTTACAACAATTAAAATTTCAGGCTTTCAGCGTCAGCTCACCCCTGAAAATATAATAAGAAACATCAAAACCGTGTGGTATCTTCTTACCTGCGGCAGAAGAGTTAAAAATATAATCAAGAGCTTTAAGCCTGATGTAGTTGTAGGCTTCGGCGGTTATGTAAGCGGTCCTGTTGTTCGTATGGCGGCAAAAATGGGTATTCCCACTGCTATTCACGAGCAGAACGCTTATCCCGGTATTACAAACAAGGCTCTTGCAAAGCAGGTTGATAAGGTAATGCTTACCGCCGCAGAGGCTGAAAAATATCTTGCGCCTAAAAATCCTGTCCTCGTTACGGGCCTTCCCGTAAGAGGTGAAATGCTCCGTGCAGACAGAGATATAAGCAGAAGTGAGCTCGGTATCAGGGATAATCAGAAGCTTGTGCTTTCAATGGGCGGCTCTCTCGGTGCGGCTACAATCAACAATGCAATGGTTGATATTATCACCGATAACGTTAAAAACGAAGAGCTTTATTTCCTTCACGCTACAGGTCAGTACGGTCTCTGGGTGCCTGATAAGCTTAAGGAAAAGGGCGTTGATGTTGAAAACACAAAGAATCTTGAAATCCGCGAATACATAAACGATATGCACAGATGTATGGCTGCAGCCGATATTGTAGTCTGCCGTGCAGGTGCAAGCACACTTTCAGAGCTTCAGGCTATGGGTAAGGCTTCAATTCTTATTCCTTCACCCAATGTAGCAGAAAATCATCAGTACCATAACGCTATGGCTCTTGTAAACAAAAATGCGGCACTTATCCTTGAAGAAAAGGAATTCACCAAGGAAAAGATGCAGAGTCTTTTTGACAGCCTTGCTTCTGATGACGAAAACAGAAAATCAATTGAAAAGGCTGCAAAGGCAATGAGCACCAATGATGCAAAGGAAAAAATTGCAGATTGCATTGTTTCATTGGTAAAATAACAATAAAAAACTCAATAAATCACAAAAAACACGCTTTTCGCATAGTATGTGGTGAAAGGCGTGATTTTTTATGGAGGATACTATTGTTATAAAAGGCGGAAACAGGCTTGAGGGTGTAATTGACCTGCAGGGGTCAAAAAACAGCTCACTTCCCATTCTTGCGGCAACGGTGCTCGTTGACGGTATAAGCGTTATTCATAACTGTCCCGAGCTTTCCGACGTGGCCGCCGCAATAAAAATTCTTGAGCATCTCGGCTGCAGGGTGAAAAGAGAGGGTGGCACCGTCACCGTTGATTCCCGTTTTATAAAAAGCTGCAGCATACCTGATGCCCTTATGAGAGAGATGCGCTCGTCTATTGTCTTTTTAGGCTCAATTCTCGGCAGAACGGGTCAGGTGAGGCTTTCCTCACCGGGTGGCTGTGAGATAGGCTTAAGACCCATTGACCTTCATATAAGCTCACTTCGTGCAATGGGTGTAAGCATTGATGAAAGCCGTGGCTGTATCAGCTGTAAAAGAGAAAGCAGGGGTAAGGATACGGTTATAAGCCTTACCTTTCCGAGTGTAGGTGCAACGGAAAATATTATACTTGCCGCGGCGCTGGGTAGGGGCAGAACAGTCATACTCAACGCCGCAAGAGAGCCGGAGATAAAGGACCTTGCCGATTTTCTTTGCAGCTGTGGCTGTAGGATTGAGCTTACGGGTCAGGGCACGGTGACGGTTGATGCCGTTGAAAAGGCTCACGGCACGGAGCATAAGGCTATTCCCGACAGAATTGCGGCGCTTACCTATCTTTCCTGTGTGGCGGCAACGGGCGGTGATGTGCTTATAAAAAACACTGATACCCGTCATTATCAGACGGTGCTTCCCTTTTTTGAAAGTGCAGGCTGCAGCATAACAGACAGCATAACCTCGGTGCGGATAAAAGCAGACTGCCGCCCCTCTGCCTGGCGTGATATAAGAACTATGCCTTATCCCGGCTTTCCTACAGATGCGCAGGCCGTGATGATGTCCGTTGCTACCGTTGCGCGTGGCACAAGCGTAATAGTTGAAAACATATTTGAGGGACGCTTCAAGCATGTCGGAGAGCTTGTGCGCATGGGAGCAAAAATCAAGCTTGAGGGTAAGGTTGCAATAGTTGACGGGGTAGAAAGCCTTTACGGCACAAGCGTAAGCTGTCCCGACCTTCGTGGCGGTGCGGCGCTTGTTGTGGCAGGTCTTGCCGCAAAGGGCTTAACGGAAATAAGCACATTGAGCCATATTGACCGAGGCTATGAAGGGCTTGAGTCGTGTCTTGAAAATATAGGCGCAGATATTGAAAGACGCTATATAAATTAAATCCTTTTTAAAATATTATTGACTTATTGCAGGCAGATGTATTATACTTTTAGGAGTATAAAATCTGTCTGCTTTTTATATTTGGAAAAATCAGGTAAAGGGGGTGCTTTTTTGGACGAAAGAAACAGGAATATATCTGACACCTTTGGAAAATATAATAATACCGCAGGTGAGGTTAAAAATGTCAGCTCCTCAATGTGGGAGCCTATAAGCGCAGGTAAGACTGAAGCTGAGAAGAAAAATTCCGCTTCAAATAGTAAAGCCTCCGCTCCGGCAAAGGCACCTGCAAGAAATACTTCGGCAAAGAAGAAAAAGCCTTCACCTAAAAAGGATAAAACGGCAGGCACGCTCATAAGTCAGGGTATGCCTGATAAAAAGAAAAAGTCAGCAGCAAGGAAAAAGCCTTCGGGCAAAAGGGCACCCGTATCAAGAACGCCCAAGGGCAGAGATATGCGTAAGGATGCCCGTGAACAGCAAAAGCACCGTGATGAGCTTTTCAAGTTCCGTGAAACCTATCAGAACGAGCTTAAAAATCAGCGTAATCACGATGAAATAAGTCAGCGCCGTAATCAGAATAAGCGCAAAAAGCTTAAAATCAAAAACGCTGTTACCATAGGTGCAGTGCTTGTTTTTGCTCTTATTTTTATTGTGCTTTACTGCTACAGCAGGGGAGCACTTATAGAAAATGTTATAATCGACGGTGCAAGTATTTATTCTGCACAGGAGATTCAGCAGGCGGCAGGTATTACAAAGGGAAAGAATATGCTTTCATTAAGAGAAGGCAGTGTTCGGCGTGAGCTGACCAAAAAGCTTCCCTACATCAAGGATGTTAGCCTTGAGTATGACCTCCCCGATACCCTTGTGCTTACCGTTAAGGAAACCTACGACAAGTATGCTATTGCAACATCATCGGGCTGGCTTACTCTTGACAGCGACAGCAAGGTAGTAGCCGATACAAAAACCGAAATCAAAAGCGGTCTTTTCTGTGCGGAGGGCTTTGATTATCAGTCCTTTGAGACAGGTGACAGCTACAAGCCCGAGGGTGTTAATGCCGAGCGCTTTGAAATACTTGAAGCTATTGCTGCTCTTTTTGAAAAAAGTGAAATTGTAGACTCGGCAGTTATCAACCTTGCCAACACAGAGGATGTAATTGTTACGGTAGACGGTGAAATTGCCGTATACCTCGGTGACTGCGAAAATCTCGAAGAAAAGATACCTTATGCAAGCGGCATAATTGCTCAGGTAAGGGATATGGGTAAAAAGGGCTATATAGATATGCGCTTTGACCTTGGATATTTCAAGCCCGGCAGCATGACAATTCAGTAAATAAAATAAAGCCTTAAGGACAGTAGTAAAAATAAAGGTGTTTCTGTATTAAAAGCAATACGGAAGCACCTTTTGCAGTTAATTCGGCTTTTTAAATGTTTATTCACAAAAAAAATCAAAAAGATTGAATCTTTTCGCTTTTTCTTATTGTATTTTTTGTAAAGTCGTGATATAATCTCATGGATAATAAGTTATTGTGCCTTATTATGGGTACATTAAATCAATCTGAGTAATTATTATAATAAATTTTTATAACAGGAGGAAGTACAATGGGCTTCATTATGGACAACGAAAATATTGCATATAACCAGATTAAAGTTGTTGGTGTCGGCGGTGGCGGCGGTAATGCTGTTAACCAGATGGTCGAGTCCGGTATTGTCGGCGTTGAATTCCTTTCCATCAACACAGACAGACAGATTCTTGAAAATTCAAAGGCAACTCATAAAATTCAGATAGGCGAAAAGGTTACAGGCTGCATGGGTGCAGGCGGTGACCCTGCAGTTGGTAAAAAGGCTGCAGAGGAAAGCCGTGACACAATTGCAGATGCTCTTCGTTCAACCGATATGGTATTCATCACCGCAGGTATGGGCGGCGGTACAGGTACAGGTGCTGCTCCCGTTGTTGCAGAAATTGCAAGAGAGCTCGGTGCACTTACCGTAGGTATCGTTACAAAGCCCTTCAAGTTTGAAGGCAGAAAAAGAATGAAGCAGGCCGAAGAAGGCATCAGAGAGCTTGAAAAGCACGTAGACAGCCTTATCGTTATCCCCAACGAAAGACTTAAGCTTCTCGGCGATAAGAGCCTTAGCATGAAGGATGCATTCGGTCAGGCAAACAATGTGCTCTGGCAGGGTGTTAAGAGTATTTCAGACACAATCAAGGTTCCCGGTTACATCAACCTCGACTTTGCAGATATCAAGAGCGTAATGAAGGATGCAGGTCTTGCTCATATGGGTATCGGTCGCGGTAAGGGTGCAGACTGTGCAGCTGAAGCTACAAAGCAGGCTATCACAAGTCCTCTTCTTGAAACAGCTATCGACGGTGCAAGCGGCGTTATCATCAACGTTACCTGCTCATCCGATATGTCACTTGATATGATTGAGCAGGCAGGCTCACTTATTTCCGATGCAACTCATCCCGATGCTAACATCATCTTCGGTTCAGTATTCGATGAGGATATGGGCGACGAAATGCTTATTACTGTTATCGCAACAGGCTTCGGCTCTGACAATAAGGAACAGGCTTCACCTCTTCAGTATCAGACAATTCAGCAGAACGTTAAGAACGCTGCTCCCGAATTTATCAGCCAGGCTAACACAAACGGTATGGGTGCTTCAGTTTTCTCAGGCATCGACCAGGAGGCTATTGATTTTGCTTCAACCAAGTTCGGTCAGAGCTTCGTATCCGTTTTTGAAAAGGCTGCAGCTGCATCAGAGGGCAAGGCTCCCGCAGCATTTGACTTTGCACCTCAGCAGGCCGCTCCCGTACAGGCAGCTCCTCAGCAGGCAGCACCTGTTCAGAGCTTTGATGTAATTGAAGCTCCCGCAAAGAAGACCGGTTCAATTTTTGATGATCCCGGCGAAGACGAAAGTGACGTTCTTCCCGTATTCAAGGGCAGAAACATTTTCGGCAATAACTGAGTTTAAATTTGGCTTTATATAAAATCTGAAGTATATTCACCAGGAGGATCAGAATGAACGAATTAAAAAACAAGTCAACGATTATAATAATTGTTGCGCTTATTGTTGTTTGCGTAGGTTCATTTCTGGGAGTAAGAGCGGTTAACAATAACATCGGTGCCGAAACCACGGCAGCTGTGAACACCTATGTGCCCGACAGCACAACAACTACGGAGCCTTCACAGACAACCACTGCAGGAACAACCGTGAACATTGAGGCAACAGTACCTTCATCAAATACCATTACAACCTTTGCAGGTATTACAGGTACAACAGCGTTCTCAACAACTATTCCCACAACAGTTCCCACAACACAGACAACACTCCCGGCACTTACCTTGCCTACTACATCATCAACCACCACAACTGAAACAACTACTGCTGTATCATCAGCAGTGACTTCATCATCAGCTGCTTCTTCTGCAGGTCAGCAGACAACAGGCCAGAACGGTGCGATGTTTGATAACGGTCTTGCAGGCTATAAGTTTGATTCCGACGGAAACTACTACTTTACTGCAGATGACCCGTGGCAGAGAAACTTCGGCTACAATCAGTTGTTTGATACAGCAGCTCCCTTCACATCCATCTATATGGATACAATGAGAGCAAAGTTCCGCTATAAGAACAAGGACTGGATGATTCAGTTCTGGAAGGGTCAGTACGGTCTTGCTTTTGTCGGCTCTGAAATCGGCGTTTACACCAAGCCTCTTGACAGAGAAGTTGACCACTACGACGCTGCAAGCAACGACGATGCTCTTTATATGTCATGCACCTGCTACCGTGACGGTGAGCCTATTTTCTCAAGGGAATATGCTAAATACTGGTGGTGCACAGGCTTTGTTCCCGGTCAGCTTAAGAAGTTCTCAGACCGTTCCGAGCTTGCTGTTAAGTGCAGAATCACTATGAAGGATCAGGAAATGCTTGACCTTTTTGTAAATGCACTCAAGGCAAAGCCCAACAATCTTGTTGAAGGCAGACATTTTTCAGTCAGCGGACTTGATGTGTTTGTAACCTGGCAGTAAACAATATTTAAAAAACTACATAATTTTATTAATTTTAATTGCAAATTCACACAATATGTAGTATAATTAAGCTTATTAAAGTATATTTTCGGCTTATGCCGTTTATATAAATATTATGAAAGGAATGATAAAGCATGAAAAAGTTTTTTGGCGTAGTCGTTGCTGTTATGCTCTGCGTATGTATGATGGCTCCTGCTGCTTTTGCCGCAAGTGAAACAGATGCAGTAGTCGACGGCATTGTTGGTCTCATTGAAGGCGTAGCTACAGGCGAATCAAGTGACGTTCTCGGCGATCTCGATCTTGGCGAGCTTGATCTTAGCGGTATGCTCGGCTCATTCATCGAAGAAGAAACTGCAGACGATGAGGTTGATCCTCAGGTTAAGGTTGAAGAAGCTCTTCAGGATGCAGAGGCTTCAGCTGAAAAGGAAATGGGTATTGATCTTAGCTGGTTAACAACTCTCCTTGCTGAAGATGTGAATGTTGACGCTGTAAATAACCTTTTTGCAGATTTTGAAATGGCTGATATGCCTGACCTTCTCACCGTTATTTCCGAAGCTTTCGGCGGTGCAGGTATCGATATGGCTAACTTTGATGCAACTGCTCTTGGTAACTTTGACATCAACGCTCTTCTCGGCGGTTCAACTGCAACTGAAACAGTTAAGCCCCAGGGTATTGCAACAGATGTTGCTTCAGCAGACTCATCAATGGCAACAACTGACCTCGTAACAGGTCTCATGGACGGCTTAACAGGCGGTCTTCAGATGCTCGGTCTCAACCCCGATGAGCTTCTTGCTACAATGGGTGACAACGAGATCATTAACTTCTTTGCAAACATGTATATCGGCTTTATCGGTGAAGTTGAAGAGGAAACCACAACAGAGGCTCCTACAACTACAGCTCCCGCTCCCGAAAAGACCCCCGATACAGGTGACACAGCTTCCGTAGCCGTTGCCCTTGCAACTCTTTGCGTTGCTACTGCAGCAGCAGGTGTTTGCTTAAAGAAAAAGGAAGACTGATATCTTCCGGAATAATCAGTCTTCCCGGTTTTTCTATTTAACTTTTTTATAAAAAAGCTACATAAAAAAAGACACCCGTCAGGGTGTCTTTTTTTATGTCTGTAAGAATCTTTTAATTAACCTTATTTACAGCCTCGCCTTTTACAAAGCCCTCGATATTGCTCTTGAATATATTCATAAGTCTTGTTCTTGCTTCAAGGCTTGCCCAGGCAATGTGAGGAGTAACAACGGTTTTATCACTTGTTGCAAGGGGATTGTCTGCTGCAGGAGGCTCTGTCATAAGCACATCTGCACCTACACCTGCAATAAGACCCTCATCAAGGGCCCTTCTTACATCAGCCTCATTGAGCACGGGACCTCTTGAGGTGTTTATGATATAAGCACTCTTTTTCATCTTCTTTATAAAGTCCATATTAACAAGACCTGTTGTGCTCTGTGTAAGAGGGCAGTGCAGTGAAATAACATCAGCTTCTGCAATGACCTCATCAAGGGTAACAAAATCAACTGAGCCGAAGCCTTCATAATGTCTTGTGTTGGGAGAGTAGGCAATAACCTTCATTTTGAAAGCGTTGGCTATAGCGGCAACAGCAGAACCGATTTTACCGAAGCCGATTATGCCGAAGGTTTTACCTGAAAGCTCTGTAAGGGGAGTTTTCCAATAGCAAAAATGCTCGCAGCTTGCCCATTCGCCGTCCTTTACACTTTTATCGTGAATTGCAACGCTGTTTGTCATTTCAAGAAGCAGAGCAAATACAAGCTGGGCAACACCGTCGGTGCTGTAAGCGGGTATGTTTGATACTGTTATACCAAGCTTGGTCGCCGTCTCAATGTCTATTACATTATAGCCTGTTGAAAGGGTAGAAATATATTTAAGCCCCTCAAGCTTTTCAAGCGTCTTACCTGTAAGAGGTGTTTTATTTGTTACAACAATTTCGGCGCCTCTTGCTCTTTCGTAAATAAGCTCCTCGGGAGTCTTGTCATAAACAACGTATTCGTCAACAAGAGCTCCGAGCCATTCCCAGCTGAGGTCACCGGGGTTTTCTGTGTATCCGTCAAGAATTACAAGCTTCATATTTTTCCTCCGTGCTCATATTATTTATATTATTGTATCACAAATAAGCTTCCTTTGTCACGGCATATTGAATAAAAAAGAAGATTTTTTCTTTTTTTTAAGTCCTAATTGTGAAAAAGCGTTGACGATTTGGCTAATTTATTATAAAATAATATTAACTGTATATCTCTAGGGAGGGTATTGATTTGAACAAA
>JBGVGP010000187.1:0-10826 GCA_045121735.1 Acutalibacteraceae bacterium | reverse complement strand
CTCCCGGCTCGGGTAAAAGCATGCTTGCAAAAAGGTTGCCGTCAATACTTCCCGATATGACCTTCCGGGAAAGCCTCGACATAACCAAAATCTACTCAATTGCCGGTATGCTTCCCGAAAACACAACACTTATAAAATCACGGCCCTTCCGTTCACCTCATCACTCAATTTCGACTGCAGGCCTTGCAGGTGGCGGCAGAATCCCCCGCCCCGGTGAAATAAGCCTTTCTCATCACGGCGTTCTCTTTCTTGACGAGCTGCCCGAATTCTCACGTGTTTCAATGGAAGCCTTACGCCAGCCGATTGAAGACGGTAAAATTACGATATCCCGTGTTTCGGGGTCGCTTACATATCCGAGTGAAATAATGCTGATATGCGCTATGAACCCCTGTCCCTGCGGTTACTACGGACATCCGACCAAAAAGTGCACTTGTGCAAAAGGCACACCTGCAAAATATCTGTCAAAGGTAAGCGGTCCCCTGCTTGACAGAATGGATATTCATATTGAAGTGCCTCAGGTTGATTTCAAAAAGCTTTCAGCCGACGAAAAGGAAGAAAGCTCAGCTGAAATCAAAAAGCGTGTAAACGAAGCAAAGCTTATTCAGAACAAGCGCTTTGAAGGTACATCCGTAACCTGCAATGCAAAAATGACACCTGAAATGACAAGAACGTATTGCAAGCTTGATGAGACCTGCAAGGCTATGCTTGAACGCTGCTTTGAGCAGCTCGACCTTTCTGCAAGAGCCTATGATAAAATTCTTCGTGTTGCAAGAACTATTGCCGACCTCGATAAAAGTGAAGCTATTGAGCTTGAGCATATAACCGAGGCCGTACAGTACAGAAGCCTTGACAGAAAATTCTGGAGAACAGAAAACTGAACATAAAAAAGTGCTTTCACCGTAATGATGAAAGCACTTATATTTTTTATTTGCTTATGCTGTAGCTACAAGAAGGAAGGGTGTAAGTGCGATAAGATACTGGCCTACATAATAGGTTGTATGGTTAAGCACAAAGTTGAGCGGTGTGTTTCTGTCGTTTTCGATTGCAAAATACATCGGTGAAAGAATAACGTCTGAAAGAAGGAAGAGTGCTGCACCGATTGTATAAACAAGGTATGAAACCTGCTTTGTTTTGATATATGCCCAAAATGCTGTACCGAGCATTGTGCCGAGAATCATACAATATACAGTTACAATTGCAAAGAACTTACCGTACTTCTGCTTTGTGGGCTTTTCAAGAGCAAGGTTTACTGCTGTAACGATAGCACCGATAACAAGAGGAACTATCATATCCTTAACTTCGAACTTTGCGTGCACATACATTGCACCCATATAGAAGAAGTGACCGATACCAAAGGAAATGAAGCCCATATTAAGATACTGGTCATTGTGCTGAGGGTAAAGCCATTTCTGGTCAAGATAAATATCACCCATAAGACCGAACACTTCACCGACAACGATAGGAAGTGCATATTTCCATACGTCAGGTAATGCAGTATTGTTGAATGCGCCTGTTACAGCCGTAAGAATGAAGAAAATGCTTGTAATGTTCTTAATATAAACACCAAGAACACTTCTCTTCTTGTGACACATAACCTGGAATGCAATAAGGAAGCACATTCCGATACCGAATGATAAATATGTAGTCATTAAAATAACCTCCGATTTTTATTTAAGGGTAATTTAGGCATCAATACTGATACCGCGTTCAGCTCTCTTAATTGCAAGCTCTTCTGCAATCTTAACCTTCTTCTCGTTTGTGAGCTTATAGAAGAACATAGGAATTGCACAAAGCAGCATGCTGATACCGGGAACGATTGAAACAAGTGTGAACATAGCAAAGCGAAGATTATCGGGCATCTCTGTTGCAGCAACAACTGCAGTTGAGGAAAGCATCTGCTCGGGCTTAAGACCGATTACCATGTACATAACAACAATACCTGATGTTGCAAATGCATTACCGATTTTATTGATAAAGCCCTGACACGCTGCACCGAGAGCGTTGTCTCTGAAGCCTGTCTTAAGCTCCATATAGTCAAGACAGTCACAAATCATTGCAAAGCAAACTGTATTGATAACACCGAGAGGAATACAGGAAATGATAATAAAGGGAATACATGCATAAAGGTTCATTGTAAACCAACCTACAACGGTTGTAACAATACTTGCTGCAAAACCGGCAAGACAGCTTACTATAACAAGCTTCTTAAAGTCGATTTTCTTCATAAGCTTGGGCATAAACAGTGTTGCGCCGAAGAGACCAACGATTGAGCTGATCTGGAAAACTGTTTTAACAGTTGAAATACTAGCTTCAACTGCGGCTATTCTTTCAGCCTCAGTTGCAAGAGTTGCAAGGTCGGGACCTATGTAGAAGGAGTAACGTGCAACGTGAATTGCAGCAGCAGAAACCATATATCTACCACTTGAAAGAACACCCATAAGAAGAACAAGAACAAGAGGCTTGCACTTGAAAATACGGCTGAGCTGTGAGGGCTCACCCTTTTCACGCTTGCGCACGGGCACCTTGACTCTTTCCTTAACTCTGAAGGTAAACATATAGAGAATTGTACCGAGTGCAACAGTAACAATAGCCATAAGAAGATACTTCTTCTTCTGTACTGTAAGAGGATCAATTGCTTCGGGTGAATTTTCAACCCATGCAGCAATAATAAGACCGATAACAAGGAAAAGAACCTCGGGAACTGCAGAACCGATTGAATTGAAAATCTTGCTGATAGAAATAACTGAGCTTCTCTCTGTTGAAGAAGGAGTTATAACGTTGGGAATACCCCAGAATGCAACGTCACCGACGGTATAAATCATGCCCCAGCCAACGTAAACAACAGCTGAATAAATCATCATCTGTGTTTTGTCAAGATTGGGACTGAGATACATAAGGAATGTCATTATTGCAATAGGAATAAGAGCAAATTTGACAAATGGCTTCATCTTACCGCTCTTAAGTGTGCTTCTGTCAATAATCATACCCATCATAGGGTCATTGATTGCATCCCACACTCTTGCAAGAAGCATAAGCAGCAAAACAAACAAGGGAGTAAGCTGCAAAACATTAAGATAATAGTCACTGATGTAGCTTGACATAAGGGCATAAATCATACCCTGACCCATACCTGCTACACAAAAAGCTGACAGCTCTTTTTTGGGTACATATTTTTTCTGATCCATACTAAACCTCCATGCTATTAATCATAAAAGTAATTTTATCATAAATTCTATGAAAAATCTATTATTTATACATTTATTCCCATAGGTCGACAAGTAGAAAATATTGGTGCTTTTTTGTGCTATTTGCCAAAAGTAAAAATACTTATTGAAATTACAAAAATATAATGTATATTATATATTGAGTAAATATGAAAGGATGCTTACAATTATGAATAAGCCAAGCAAATATTTTACAGATACCTTTGCATGGAAATGCGACAGCAAGACTGATGAAAGCCTTGTAATCAAAAAGAACAATGTTCGTCTTTCCCTGCTTACAGAAAGACTTCTCCGTGTTGAGGTTGACCCTGACAGAAATTTCATCGATGCACCTACACAGACCGTTGTTAACAGAAATTTCTGCAAGCCTCAGATTAAAACAATGGAGGACGGAGATATTGTTATTATTATGACAACAAAAACCATCTTCCGTTATGACACAAAAAATGAAAAAATGGTAGGCATCTCCCTTAAGGGCGGTAAAAATCTTACCGAATACAAAAGTGGAAATCTTAAAGGCACATACAGAACTCTTGATATGACCAAGGGTGCAATACCCTTAGGTGACGGTCTTATGTCAACTGAAGGTGTTGCTGTTATCGATGATTCAAATACGCTCACCATCAACCCTGACGGCACACTTAACGAAAGAGTAGGCAGCAAAAAAGACGAATATTACTTCGCTTATAACCATGATTACAGAGCATGTCTCAAGGATTTCTTCTCACTTTGCGGTGAGGTTCCTCTTGTTCCGAGATACTGCCTGGGCAACTGGTGGAGCCGTTATAAGGCATATACCCAGCAGGAATATATTGACCTTATGAATAAATTCATCGAAAAAGAAATCCCAATCACAGTTGCTACCATCGATATGGACTGGCACTGGGTTGATGTAAAAAAACGGTTTGGCAAAAGCGGCGGTAAGCCCTCAATTTTCCCTCGCTCAACAGACTTCATCTTACAGGGTGACGGCTGGACCGGATACAGCTGGAACACAGAGCTTTTCCCCGATTACAGGGCCTTCCTCAAATGGCTTCAGGATAAGAATTTCAAGGTTACTGTTAACCTTCATCCTGCTCAGGGTGTACGCTTCTTTGAAGATATGTATGAGGAAATGTGCAAAATGATGGACGTGGATCCTTCAACCAAAAAGCGTATTGAATTTGACATAACAGATCCTAAATATATCGACGCTTATTTCAATGTTCTTCATAAGCCTTATGAGGAAGAAGGCGTTGACTTCTGGTGGATTGACTGGCAGCAAGGCAAAAACACAAAAATGAAAAACCTTGACCCCCTCTGGGCGCTCAACCATTATCACACCCTTGCTAACACAGACGGTAAAAAGAGACCTCTTATCCTTTCACGTTATGCAGAGGTAGGTTCACACCGTTATCCCCTCGGCTTCTCGGGTGATACAAAAATCTGTTGGGAAGCCCTAGACTTCCAGCCGTATTTCACCAACACAGCAACAAATATCGGCTATACATGGTGGAGCCATGACATCGGCGGTCATATGATGGGCTCAAAGGATGATGAGCTTTACACACGTTGGGTTCAGTACGGTCTTTATTCACCCATTATGAGACTTCATTCCACAAGCAACGAGTTTATGGGTAAGGAGCCCTGGAAGCACTCATTTGTTGCTGAAACTGTTGTTACAAATGTGCTTCGCGAAAGACACGCTCTCATCCCCTACCTTTATTCAATGAACTACCGTACTCACAAAAACTGTCTCGCTCTTTGTGAGCCTATGTATTATGAATATCCCGAAGCGCCCGAAGCATACAAGGTTAAAAATCAGTATTTCTTCGGTTCTGAGCTTATGGTTGCTCCCATTACAAGCAAAATCAATCCTAAGACAAACCTTGCTTCAGTTGAAGTATGGCTTCCTGAGGGAAGATGGACAGATATTTACACCGGTGCTGTCTACGAAGGCAACCGTATGCTTAAAATTTACCGCGGCATTGAATCTATTCCTGTTTTTGCAAAGGAAGGCGCTATCATTCCTATGGCAACAGATGACAAATCAAACATCAGCACTAACCCCAAGGATATGACTGTACGTATTTACCGCGGCAACAACAACTTCGAGCTTTACGAGGATGACGGTGAAACCAACGAATTCAAAAAGGGTAACTTTGCTATTACAAAATATACCGTAAAAGAAGAGGACTGCAACGTTTACTTTGCAGTTTCCCCTGCCGAAGGTAATTGCAGCTCACTTCCGCAAAGACGTAATTATACCTTTGTATTTGAAGATATTACTGATGCAGATGCAATTAAGGCAACCGTAAACGGCAAGGATGCAAAAGCAGAAATTATCAGCCGCGAAGGTAAAATCAAGGTGCTTGTCAAAGGTGTATCCCCCAAAGCAAACGTTGAAATCAGCCTTGAAAACACAAAGATAAGGGTTAACAGAGATAAAAAAGAAGCAATTATCGAGCTTGTAACAAAATATCAGCTTCCTGTAGCATATAAGCGTACAAAGTTCAATTCATTCCTTAACAATCTTTCAAAGCTTCCCTCCTGTGACGAATGCTTTAGAGGACCCTTGAACGAGATTTTTGAAATGAAATAAACACGAGGTTCAGCCTATGATACTACTAAAACCAATAGAAAAAATATATCGCAAGCAGGTGCTCACCCGCTTCAAAGACTACGGTACAGTTTACTACTTTTCTGAAAAGGATTTTCCCGGGCTGAAAAAACATCCCTTTGACTTCAGAGGATCAGACGGACAAAAGCTTCAGGGTTACTTTTATTGCTATGAAAATCCTATAGAAAACCGACTTATAATTTTTGAACACGGTATGGGTGGCGGTCACCGCTCATATTTCAGAGAAATAGAGATGCTCTGCAAAAAGGGCTATCTCGTTTTCTCCTATGACCATACAGGCTGTATGGAGTCAGAGGGTGAAAACACAAAGGGCTTTTCACAAAGCCTTAATGACCTTGACTGCTGCATGAAGGCACTCAAAAATATCAGCGAGCTTAACGGCTATGATATTTCTGTTATGGGTCATAGCTGGGGCGGCTTTTCAAGCATGAACATTCCAGCACTTCAC
The DNA here is from genome assembly GCA_045121735.1 of Acutalibacteraceae bacterium. GTDB lineage: Bacteria > Bacillota > Clostridia > Oscillospirales > Acutalibacteraceae > UBA6857. Next base: position 4,534 of record JBGVGP010000187.1, on the reverse strand, counting down.
CCCGAAATCAGCCACATTGTTGCCATGTCGGGCTTTGTGAGTGTTAGTGAAATGCTCAAGCAGATTTTCTTTGGTGAAAACAGAATTTACAAATATTTTTACGAAATTGAAGAAAATAACAATCCTGTTTATTCAACGATAAATACTGTTGAAAGTCTGAAAAGCACTAACACAAAGGCACTTATTATTCATTCTGCCGACGACAAAACCGTAAGCAGTAAAAAGCATTTCGATGTTATAAAAAAAGGACTTGCTTCAAATAAAAATATCGAGTTTATGCTTGTTGAAGGTAAAAATCATAACCCGAATTTTGCAGACTATGCCGTTAAGTACAAGGACGACTTTTTCAAGCAGCTTTCAAAGAAGCTGAAAAAGAAAGAGCTTTCATCCGACGAACAGAAGAAAGCCTTTGTTGAATCCTTTGACTGGTGGAAAATGACAGCACAGGACGAAAAGGTATGGAAAAAGATTTTTGATTTTCTAGAAAGCTGAATAAAACACTCACAGCAACAAAATGTTGCTTGACCTTTAAGAGAATTTTTTATATATTTAAACTGAAAGGTGGTGCTTTTATTAATATGACAAAGAAAATACTTAATACTTTAGCTACAACAGGTTCAATAATTACATATATTTATTGTATTATGAATTTGCTGGCTATAACACTCGTGATTATGATTCCTTTGGATGAAGTCTCATTTTTTACAGACCCTATATTCATTATTGACGGTTTTACCTGGCACGTTTACGGTATTTTTTCTATAATTACCTTCATAATTAAGCTTACCTCTTTAAGTTACAGTGAAAAAAGTTCTTCGCTTAAAAAAGCAACGCTTTTACACCTTGTTGCTATGATTGTAAGCTTTGTCGCTATTATATACATATTTTATAATTTCTTTATTTAATCATCATTTGATAAACACTGATATCAGGAAACTAACCGGGAAAGTATTTCACTTTCCCGGTTAGTTTATACAAAGAAATATTTTATAAAATCCTTATTCCGTGCCGCTACCTCACGAAGAGAATAATAAAGCTGCATTGCATATCTGCGCTGATTTGAAGCAACCCCGCAGGCATCAATTCCGTACTGCTTTGCAATATGCAAGGCTCTGTACAGATGATACTTCTGTGTGACTATTACTGTCTTTTTTCCACCGAAAAGCTTTTTAAGGTTAGTTACACTTTCACCTGTTGAAAATCCGTCACCGTCAGTGATAATTTCTTTTTCATCAAAGCCCTTACTGATGCAGAATTTTTTCATAACGGCAACCTCATCATATTCGTCACTTGCAGTATTACCCGTAAGTATAAGCTTTGCATCGGGGATTTTTTCAGCAACCTCGAGAGCTCTCAAAAGTCTGTCCTCGAGCATATCAGAGGGCTCACCGTCTTTTACGCCACAGCCAAGCACCATTATGTATTCTACATCGTTTGCAGCATTAAGCTCTTCTACGGTGAAAATATTCTGATTCTGTGAAAATATCACATAATAGTTGATGCCCAGCACAACTGCCGCGCCAACAAAAGCAAGTACAACAAAAGATATCAATATCCGTTTAAGCTTACTCATTTCAGTTTGCACCCTTAGTACATTCGAAGCATACCCATCCGCCTTTAGTGTGACGGGCCTTGATTTCAAAGCCGTATTTATTGAACGCGTCGATAACATCCTGTTCTCTTGTATCAATAATACCTGATGTAATAAACAGTGCATCATCTTTCATAAATGAAGCAACGTCCTTACAGAACATTATGATAACATCTGCAACAATATTTGCTACAACAACATCGAACTTCCCGCTCACCTTATCGGTAAGATTACCCTGAAGAATTGTGTATTCGGGTTCTTTAAAGTTGTTAACTTCACCGTTTTCAATTGCAGTTTTAACAGCAAGAGCATCAATATCGACACCTACTGCCTTTTCAGCGCCGAGAAGAAGTGCAGCAATTGAAAGAATACCACTGCCACAACCGATATCAAGAACTGTTGTACCCTCATGAATGTGCTTTTCGAGAGTCTCAAGGCAGAGTCTTGTTGTTTCGTGTGAGCCTGTACCGAATGCAAGACCGGGCTCTATGTTAAGCACCTTCCTGTCACCTGCTTCATATTCGTCCTCCCAAGTAGGTCTTATAAGAAGCTTTTCACCAACGGGTATGGGATGAAAATACTGCTTCCAGTTATTCTCCCAATCCTCATTTCTGCACTGATTGAGAATAATTTCACTGTCGATTCCCTCTGCCGAATATCTTTCACGAAGAAACGCAACTGCCTCCTGAGGATTTTCCTCGGGTGAAATATAAACATGTACTATTGCCTTTGTTCTGTCCTTTTGTAAAAGGTCTTCGTCAATAAGGTCAATATGGGCAATTTCCCAGGCTTCCTTTTCAAGCTCACGGTAATCCTCAATATAAATTCCGTAAGGAACTACCATTGAAGCAATATCACCTGCTCGGTCAACATCGTCAGCATTAACGCTGATTTTAACTTCTGTCCAATCGCTCATTTTAATTCTCCTTTTTTAAGTATTATAGCACCAAGGGCTTCAATAACCGCCTTGTCACCCTGCATTTTTCCGCCAAAAACTTCACTTGAATTATGCCAGTCCAAGGGAAGGAAATAATCTATAGGATGCTCATTACGGTTAATTATAACCATTATTTCACAGTCATTATTTTTTCTTACAAATGCAAGACAGCCTAACATTTCGGAAACAGTATAGTACTCACCGTCCTTAAGGCAGCTGCAGCTTTTTCGCATTGCACCGAGCTTTTTATAGTGGTCAAGAAGCTCAGCGTTTTCCTTGCCCCAGGGATAAAACTTTCTGTTAAACGGGTCCTTATAGCCCTCCATACCGGCTTCATCACCGTAATAAATACAGGGTACACCGGGAAGTGTAAACTGAATTGCAGAAGCAAGCTTAAGAAGCTTTACACCAAGCTCATACTGTTTTTGGGAAAGAAAATGTTCACTTTGCCACTGTCTGTCTCTGTATTCACAGCTTTCACCTGCAAGACGGGTAATTGCTCTCATTGTATCGTGAGTGCCAATATGATTCATAAGAACATCAATACAGCATTTGGGATAATTTTCGAGAATCGTAAGAATTTTATTTGAAAAGCCTTCTACTCTGCCACTTCTTATAAAGCTTATAATTGCTTCGGCAAAGGGATAATTCATTACGCTGTCAAGCTGCTTGCCACCAAAATAACGGCGTCTTTCGCCGTAGCTGAATTTATTTGAAGCATCCTCCCACACCTCACCGAGAACAAGTGCGTCGGGATTTTCCTGTTTAACCGCTTTTCTGAATTCATCAAGGAAAACATCGGGAAGCTCGTCTGCAACATCAAGACGCCAGCCTCGAGCACCACTTCTGAGCCATTTTCTTGCAATACCGTTTTCCCCTGCAATAAATTTAATGAAAGAGGGACTTTCTTCTTTTATTTCGGGAAGTATGCTGATACCCCACCAGGAATGATATTCATTGGGATAATTTACGAATTTATACCAGTCATAATATTCTGATTCCTTTGACTGAAAAGCACCCTTGTTTTTATATCTTCCGTACTTGTTAAAGTAAATGCTGTCGTCACCTGTGTGGCTGAAAACGCCGTCAAGAATTACAGAAATTCCAAGCTCTTCTGCTTTTTCACAAAGAGACTCAAGATCTTTTTGGGTACCAAGCAAGGGGTCAATTTTACTGTAATCTGAGGTGTCATAACGGTGATTACTCTGTGATTCAAAAATAGGATTAAGATAAAGACAGGTAACACCGAGAGAAGATATATAATCAAGCTTCTGCATAATACCCTTAAGGTCACCGCAGAAATAATCATTATTAAGCACCTTACCCTCACTTGTAGGGCGCCATTCAGGCTCACCGTCAAAATCACTGCGAAGAACTCTGTCTGTAGGAACGTTACTCTTTTTTGCTCCTGAAGCACAGAAGCGATCAGGAAAAATCTGATAGAACACACCGCCCTTAAGCCAGTCAGGTGTGGTGAAATCCTTTGCATAAACTGATAACTGCCACTCATTATCACCGTCAGAAAGACGTCCGAGACAGTCTCCGTTATGCATTATTTTTGTTCTGCCCCAGGGAGTTTCATACTCAAAATGATAGAAATAAATATCAGCCTCCTGAGCGGTGTAGCCTAATGCCCACCACTCCTGACTGTCACCTTCCATACAAAGCCATTTCATACGGAAATATTTATTTTCACCCTTGTCACATCTTATTACAAGGTCCACACCGCTACACTGCAGATTACGGGGTAATATAACCTTGAAAACAAAGTGCTCGCCCTCTCTGACAGCACCGAATTTGCTTTTATGTATATTGTTTCTTGAATTGTATGGGATATAATCCATATAACACCTCTGTGTAAAAGCTTAAAACCTCCCCGTTCTTATATTTAAATATAAAGCATATATATAAATAAAAAAACGATTGGGGAAATTAATATGTTCGTTGTTTCAGTAAAATCCGATTTTATCAAAAAAATCAGTATATTTTTAATAGTTGCGGTTTTT
>JBGVGP010000186.1:0-7423 GCA_045121735.1 Acutalibacteraceae bacterium | reverse complement strand
GTGAATAAAAGGTCATCTTGTAACTCTCTCAACAGTTAGAAAACTGTCGATAAAGTCACAAGAGCAACAGTCGGTTATATTAATAACGTTTTTTTCATATCCTTGTCCGAGGTGTTTTTTATGAAAAAGACGTTTTTTGTTTTTATGCTGTCATTGCTTGTTTTATTTCTTTTATCAGGCTGCAGCCCGTCGGGATACTGTAACATTCTGCTTTTTACTGACAGGTTGAGTGAAATAAGCGGTGAAAGCTATAGCCTTGAAGATTACAGTCTCAAGGGCAGCAGCTTCAGCCTTATAAAAGAAAAAGAGGGTGCCGAGGTGCTTATAGCCTTGCAGGAAAACGATAACTCCGACCTTGTAAAAGCTGCAGTTACTGTTTCAAAGCTTGATGAAGAGGGTGGCGAAAAAGTCCTTGACAGCAATGATATTCTTTTTTACAGGCAAACTGTACAGGAGATTATCTATGCCTTTACTCTTTTTGACGAGATAAAAAGCGCAGCGCTGGCAGAAAAAATACTTCCCTTGAAAGGTGAGGGCCTTTTAAGGGAAGGTGAGCTTACAATGGAAGCTGAAAATTTTCATTTTGTATATTATTCAAATAAGCTTTGCTGCCGCTTTACCGTCACGGATACATATCTTGAAAAAACCGAGATAACCGAAAAGCCTGTCAGCAAGCCCTTGTCTTAATCTCTGAAATTATAGGCGCTTTCCTTTACACGGAAGGAGTAGCCGTTATCCTCAAGCCTTTTCATATTTTTAAGCATAAAGCCTGCACCCTTTGCAGCGCAGTGCTCGGGGTCAGCGGCTACGGCTACCTTTATGCCGAGTCTTGCTGAAAGATACTTGTCAAGGCCGTAAAGCTTTGCTCCGCCACCTGCAAGGATAATACCCTCGTTACATATATCGGAATAAAGCTCGGGAGGAGTCTGGTCAAGGACATCCATAACGCCGTCGAAAATCGCTGTGGCACTTTCCTGCAGCGCATCGCATACGTTTTGAGAGTTGATTGTGAAATTTCTGGGCATACCTGTTATAAGGTCCTTGCCTGTGCATACAATTTCAAACTCAGCCTCTCTTTTCACGGCACATCCGATAGCATGCTTGATTTTTCTGCCTGTCTGCTTGCCGATGTGGATATTCATATGCTTTTTAACGTACTGGCATATTGCTTCATCCATAGTGTTGCCCGAAACTCTTCGAAGTGAGGTGGCGTAAGCAACTGTGCCCATGGTTATAACTGCAATATCTGTTGTGCCTGCACCAAGGTCAATTACCATAACACCGTGGGGATGCTCTATCGAAAGACCTGCACCCAAAGCCGCAACAACAGGCTCATCAACAAGATGCACCTTACCTGCACCTGCGGCACAGGCGGCTTCAATAACCGTCTTTTTTTCAAGCGAGGTGCTGCAGCTCGGAGCACTGATAAGCACGTTGGGTCTGAAAATGCTGTTTTTGCATATTTTCATTATAAAGCGTGAAAGAATGTCAGCCATAACGGAAAAGTCAGAAATAACACCGTCACTTATAGGCCTTTTGAGAACGTAGCTGTCGGGCGCCTTGCCGAACATTTTTCCTGCCAAGTTACCAAGGGCAACAAATTCGTCGCTTCTTGCGTCGTAGCAGATTGAGTTATCCTCACAAAGGACTATACCTCTGCCGGCAACAAAAGCGGTAACCGTGCTTGTGCCAAGGTCAATACCTATATCGTAGCCTGCCATTTTTTCACCTTCCTTACTTTGAACTATTATATCATTTTACTTGGTTTATATAGTTTTGTCAATATCATTCATAAGCATATGCTTAAGCGCCGAATAACGGCGTGTTTTTTTATCGTTATCGACCATGGCAAAAATTTCCTGCTGATTACCAAGAAGGATAAGCTTGCTTTTCGCTCTTGTGACTGCCGTATATAAAAGGTTGCGGTAACGGAGTCTTTCGGGCACGGAGCATACGGGCATTACCACGCTTTCAAACTCACTGCCCTGGCTTTTATGCACCGTAATTGCATAAGCAAGCTCAAGCTCGTTTGCGCTGTCAAAGGGATAAACAGCAGTTCTTGTATCAAAAAGAATTTTCATAAAGCCTGCATTGTGGTTAACGGCAATAATTTTACCTATATCACCGTTGAAAATTCCTGACATCGTTTCCTTGCCTCTTGTCCATACAATGTCGTAGTTGTTCTTGGTCTGCATAACCTTGTCACCCTCACGGAAAACACGGTTGGCACGGGCAAGCTCCTCCTTATCCTTTGAGGGGGGATTAAGAAGCTTCTGCATCATTTCGTTTATTCGTATTGTTCCCGTTTCACCCATTTTTGAGGGGCAGATAATCTGTATATCCTCAAAGGGGTCGTAGCCGTAAGCGTTAGGCAGTCTTCTTGTGCAAAGCTCTACAACGGTTTCGGCACAGGTGTACATATTATTCCTTTGCATATAGAAAAAGTCCTTGTCCCGTGCAGAAAGCTCGGGATATTCGCCCTTTACTATTTTGTGAGCGTTGGTGACAATAAGACTTTCAAGGCTCTGACGGAAAACCTCTGTAAGGGCGACTGTGGGAATAAGGCCTGAGCTTATAATGTCCTGAAGCACATTGCCTGAGCCTACGGGAGGCAGCTGGTCAGAGTCGCCGACCATAATAAGGCGGCAGTTGAGGGGGAGTGCATCAAGCAGTGCGGCAAAGATATGCACGTCCACCATAGAAAGCTCATCGACAATTACAGCGTCAGCCTCAAGCGGATTTTCCATATTTCTTGCAAAGCGCTGTCTGTCTCCGTCAGCCCATTCAACCTCTAAAAGGCGGTGAATGGTTTTTGCCTGTCTGCCAGTTATTTCACTCATACGCATAGCCGCTCTGCCGGTAGGTGCGGCAAGAAGCACACGTAGCTTTTTCTTTTCAAATATATTGAGTATTCCGTTAAGGGTAGTTGTTTTACCTGTACCCGGGCCGCCCGTAAGCACAAGCAGTCCGTCGTTTACGGCTGTGAGAATTGCTTTACGCTGCTTGCTCTCGAATTTTATATCATTTTCTTTTTCGATTTTTTCGATTTCGCTTTCGCTTACTCTGCCCTTTGCAGGAGGAAAGCGGAGCATAACCTTGATTCTGTCGGCAATGCTTTTTTCGTCAATGTATTCCTGAATAAGAAAGATGTAGGGCTTATTGTCAAAAAAGTCCTCAACAATTTCTCTGTCCTCAATAAGGTCGTCAATTACAGCCTGGGTTTCCTCTCTTTCGGTGCCTATCAGCTCGGAAGCAGGAATTATAAGCTTCTCCCTCGGTACACAGGTGTGACCGTTGTTGAGGTTATGTCTTAAAATATGTAAAATACCTGCGCGCTGACGGTAAATATCCTTGACCGTAGTAGGAAATGAGGCGGCAATTTCGTCAACTCTTTCAAAGCGTAAGCCGGTTTTTTCACCGCAGAGAATATAGGGATTTTCGTTTATTCTTTCCGTTGCCGAGGCACCGAAGGCCTTGTATGCGGCGAGGGCTTCTGACGGAGTAAGACCGTAACGCTCAAGGGCAATAATCACCTGACGGGCAAGGAACTGATTTTTGAAGGCCTTGCTTATTTCTATTGCCTTCTGCTTTGTGATGCCCTTTATAAGGCTTAATTTATCGGGGTGATTTTCGATTATCTCAAAGCTTTCCGTGCCGAAGCGCTCAACTATTTTATTTGCGGTTGAGGGTCCTATACCCTTTATTGCGCCGCCTGCAAGGTAACGGTACATATCGGCAGCAGATTCGGGCATACTGCGCTCGCATAATTCGGCGGCAAACTGTGTGCCGAAGGTGGGGTGCATTTTCCACTGCCCGTGAAGCTTAAGCTTTTCACCCGGTGCACAGGAGGGCATAATGCCTACGGCTGTTATGAGTGTGTTATCACAGCTAAGGTTGATAACCGTATAGCCGTTCTCGGCGTTTGAATATACAATATCCTCAACAACGCCCTCTATCATAAGCTGCTCAGACATTTTATCCCTCCTTGTCTGCAAATTTTTTTATAAATATTATTGACTTATTATACTACACCTTGCAGTGGCTTTTCAACATAAAGGTCAATATTTTCTTTTAATTTTATGGGTTGCCGTTTTTGGAAATCCGTCCTTACGCACGGTAACCTTTTTGATTCTTTTATAGGTCGGCAGATGTCTGTTGATGCCTCTTACGGCCTCATTTATAAGCGACCTTATCTCCTCGTCTGAGGGCGTATCTGTTTTAAGCTTCTGCTTAACGGCTTCAAGCTCGGGAAGAATGTCACAGCTTACTATATCGCCCTTTTCTGCATAAACGAGACATTCACATATAAAGGGACTTTTAAGAAGCTTATATTCAAGCTCCTCGGGATAAATGTTTTTTCCGTTTTTTGTAACAATTACGTTTTTACATCTGCCGCTTATACGGTATCTGCCGTTTTTGTCACATCGGCCAAGGTCACCCGTGCAGAACCAGCCGTCACGGAAAACCTCGTCGGTAGCCTTCTTGTTTTTGTAGTAGCCGAGCATAACCATAGGACCCTTTACAAGAAGCTCACCGATTCCCTTTTCGTCGGGAGAATCAATTTTTACCTCGGTTTCGTCAAGTGGTCTGCCGACTGTATCGGTTGTTCTGTCGTCAATGCTGTTGCATATCACAATAGGGGAGCACTCAGTAAGCCCGTAGCCTATTACGGTTTTAAAGCCGAAAAGCTCAAAATCCTCGGCTACAGAGGGTTGAAGTGCCGCCGCACCCACAACAACAGTTTTAAGTCTTTTGCCGAAGAAGGCGTGTATATCGTAAAAAAGCTTCTTCTTTTTATCCTCGCCTATTGCCGAGGGCATCAGTGATGCAAGACGGAGCTTGCGAAGCATTCCCTTCTTTTCAATTTCGTCTATAATTCTTTCGTGCAGCTTTTCAAGCACAAGAGGAACGGTGACAAACACCGTCGGTGAAAAGGTCTGAAAGCTACGGCTTAAATATCTTATACCACCGCAGAAGGCAACACTGCCGCCGCAGTAAAGCACCATAAGAAGTGACATTGCCTCATAGGTGTGATGAAGCGGAAGAAGTGAAAGTGAACGGTCATTTTCTGTAAGGGAAATGTTTTTCTTAACAAGAAAAAGGTCGCTGCAAAGGTTACGGTTTGAAAGCATTACACCCTTTGAACTGCCTGTTGTTCCCGAGGTGAAAAGCAGAACGGCAAGGGCGTCGGGATCAGGTGCTTCAGTTAAGCTGACACCATCTTTTTTTAGATGCTCACCCCTTGTTATAAGCGTATAAATGCCGTTTTCAAGGTCAATATACTTAATGCCGTTCTTTTTTGCAAGTCCTTCAAGGCTTCTGCCGTCACCGAGGACTGCCTTGACCTCGGCAAGAACAAGCAGGTCTTCAACATCCTCCGATGAAAGCTCACGGTCTATCGGCACGGCAACAATTCCTGCCGAAAGACAGGCAAGGTAGCTTATACACCATTCGTAGCTGTTGCAACCGATTATCGCCGCCTTTTCACCCTTCATTTTACATTCGTGCAAAAGAGAAAGGGCTAGGCAGTCAACGTCGTCTTTCATTTTTTTATAGTCTATCTCCGTTATTCTGCCCTCGCTGTCAAGAAATGTGAAGGCACAGTTGAAGCTGTATTTTGCTGCGCTGTTTTCAAGTATTTCCTTTACTGTCAGAGGTCTTTGCAAAAAAATCACCGCCTGATTAAATCATATATAAATATGATTTTCAAAAGGCGGTTGATTATTCATTATTTTATTTTACTTTACCTTGTATACGTTTGCCTCAAAGGGTAAAAGCATATCAGAAGCAGTGTTTACGTTTGAAATTACCTTTTCAAATTTCTTAACGTCAGTACTGCGCTTCTGCGGCTTGTCGGTAAGGTTCATTTCAACAAAGTAGGTTGCCTCCTCGCCCTTACGGTAGTAGGCAAGCACGTTCTTCCACTTTTCGTTTGCAAGCTCGAAGTCACCGTAAACAAGTGCGGGACATTCGTGACGAAGCTTTGTCATCTTACGGTAGAAGTTGAGCACGGAGAAGGGCTCCTTATCCTGCGATTCCACGTTGATACGCTCGTAGTTGTCAATTGTCTTTATCCAGGGTGTGCCGGTAGTGAAGCCTGCGTTTTCGCCCTTAGTCCAACAAATAGGTGTTCTGCCGTTGTCACGGCTGCCGACGCTTACAACCTCGAATACCTTTTCGTGGTCTTCACCCTTTTCAATAAGCTCGTTGTAGTAGTTGATTGACTCAACATCGCGAAGCTCACTCATATCCTTGAAATCGCCGTTGCACATACCGATTTCCTGACCCTGATAAATAAAGGGACATCCCTTCATCGTAAGCTGCATTACAGCAAGAAGCTTGCTGAGCTCTGTTCTGTAATAGCCCTCGGGACAAACCTTGCTGGGCATTCTTGTCGTATCGTGGTTTTCAAAGAATACTGTCGGCCAGCAGTGATTTCCGTAGTTAAGCTGCCAGTTTACAAGCTCCTTTGCCATGGGGCGAAGGTCATATTTATACTTAAGGAAACGCTTCTTACCGGGGTTTTCCACATGGTCAAAGGAGAAAACAACGCTTAATTCCTTGCGGTAGTCACCGGTCATAAGCTTACTCATTTCAATACCTGTGCCCTGGCATTCACCAACGGTGAATGCGTCGTACTTGTTAAAGGTGTTTTCTGCCATTTCGTGAAGATACTTATGAAGCCTGGGTCCGTAGAAATAATGCTCAACACCGTTGAAGCCCATAAGTGAGCCGACTGTGGGGTTGCCGTCGGGGAGACCGTCAACCTTTGAAATAAAGCTGATAACGTCAAGTCGGAAGCCGTCGACCCCCTTGTCAAGCCACCAGTTTATCATTTCGTAAAGGTCTTTTCTAAGGTTTTCGTTTTCCCAGTTGAGGTCCATCTGCTTTTTTGAGAAAAGGTGCATTGCCCACTGCTTTCGCTCGGGATAATAATTCCATGCAGGACCGCTGAAAATCGATGCCCAGTTGTTGGGAGGTGTGTTTTCGTCACCGTCACGCCATATGTAATAATCCTTATAGGGAGAATCGGGATCGGTAACACTTGAACGGAACCATTCGTGCTCGTCGGAGCTGTGGTTGATAACAAGGTCCATGATGATTTTCATGCCTCGGTCGTGGATGCCCTTGAGAAGCTCGTCAAAGTCCTCCATTGTGCCGAACTCCTCCATAATTTTTCTGTAATCACGGATGTCGTAACCGTTGTCATCGTTGGGTGAGTCATACATGGGACTGAACCAGATAGCGTCAACACCAAGCTCCTTGAGATAGTCAAGCTTTTCAATAATACCTCTTATATCGCCGATGCCGTCACCGTTGCCGTCCTTGAAGGAGCGGGGATACATCTGATAAAATACAGCCTCCTTCCACCACTTCTTTTCAATGGGGGCATTATCCATAAGAGGAACGTCCTTTTCAATGT
>JBGVGP010000185.1:0-1669 GCA_045121735.1 Acutalibacteraceae bacterium | reverse complement strand
TTGAATGTGAAAAGCATACCGCTCTTAACAGAAAGATGGCTCAGGAATGTACTGTTCTCCTTAAGAATAACGGCATTTTGCCTCTTTCCAAGGATATTAAAACAATCGCGGTTATCGGTCCCAATGCTGATGATTTCGGTGTATTGAAGGGTAACTACAACGGCACTCCCTCAAAGCACTACACACCCTTGCGCGGTATTCAGGAGGCCTTTGACGGCAAGGTGCTCTTTGCGGCAGGCTGTCACCCACATGACCCCAACTCAGGTAACTGGTGCGGCAATCCTATGCGCGAAGCAGAGATTATTGCGCAGAAGTCAGATATTGTTATTATGTGTATGGGCCTTAATCCTTCAATGGAGGGTGAAGAGGGCGATACATTCAACGGTGACGTAGCAGGCGACAAGAAGACAATTGCCCTTCCAATCCCCCAGCAGCAGCTGTTTGAGCGTGTCAGAGCTATTGGCAAGCCCATTATATTCGTTAACATCAGCGGTAGCTGCGTTTCACTTTGTGAACAGGACAAATATTGCGATGCGGTAATTCAGTGCTTCTATCCCGGAGCTCAGGGTGGTAACGCGCTTGCAGATATAATTTTCGGTAAGGCTTCACCAAGCGGACGCTTACCCGTAACCTTCTATAAGGACGACAGTGACCTTCCTCCCTTCAGAGATTACAGTATGGAAAACCGTACTTACAAATTCTTCAATGGCACTCCTCTCTATCCCTTTGGATACGGACTTACCTACGGTAATGTTGAGGAAAAGTGGCTTGACGAAAACACAGTTGAGATTTACAACAAGGACGGAATGGATACTGATTATTCTGTACTTAAATTCAAATATGAGCCTCACAAGGAGCTTGTAGACTTCAAGAAGGTACATATTAAGGTTGGAGAAAAATTAACCGTTAAATTCTAAAAAATAAAACCTCAAATTTGCAAAAATTTGAGGTTTTTTATTTACATACAAGATATAATGTGGTATACTTATTAAAGTTTTAAATCAGAGGTGATTACTTTGAAGTTAACCAAGGATGCCAAAAATGCGATAATGATAGGTACTCTTTGCTCCATCTCATACCTTGCGGTATATTTTGCAAGAAATATATTAAGCGCGGTAACACCGCAGATGGTTGAGGGTGGCGATTTTACTGTTGAATATATTGGCACAGTTTCTTCTCTTTATTTTATATTTTATGCCTTCGGTCAGCTTATAAACGGCATTGTAGGAGATAAAATCAAGGCGAAATATATGATCAGCTTCGGTCTGATACTTGCCGGAGTGACAAATCTTATTTTCCCATACTTCCTTCATAATCAGGCTGCTGCTAAATTTATATACGGAATGACAGGCTTTTTCCTTTCAATGATATACGGCCCAATGACCAAGGTGGTTGCAGAAAACACAAATCCTATTCACACAGTAAGATGCAGTCTTGGATATGAGGTTGCTTCTCTTCTCGGTTCACCATTTGCGGGCATTATTGCCTCAGTACTAGTGTGGAACAGCGTATTTATTGTGGGTAGCGTTTCCTTATTTACAATGGGCGCTCTCTGTATTGCCTTCTTTACATACTTTGAAAGAAAGAAAATTGTTCAATACGGTCAGTTTGAGCATATAAGAGCAGAAAAAAACAAGGATAAGAGCTTTTTCGGTAAAATAGGTGTACT
>JBGVGP010000184.1:0-10172 GCA_045121735.1 Acutalibacteraceae bacterium | reverse complement strand
TCGAATCAAGCAGTACTATGATGTGAAGTTCGACAGAAGCAACTTCATCAAAAATGTTATCCTTGATAATATCCTTCAGGGTGATATTTATCTTAAGACACGTGAGCTCGGCTTCAATAACGACGTTTCACGCTGCGTTCTTCTTATAAGAACATCAGAAAGATCGGAAATCTCCGTAAGCGAAACAATCCAGGCACTTTTCCCCGATAAGAATAAGGATTTTGTTATCAACATCAACGAAACTGATATTGCACTTGTTAAGGAGGTGCGCGCAGGCAACGAAATCAAGGATCTTGAAAAGCTTGCAAGAAGCATCGTTGACTCATTACATACCGAGTATTATATCAACGCAATCATCGGTATCGGTTCAATCGTTACCGGCATCAAGGAGCTTCCCCGTTCATTTAAGGAAAGCCAGATTGCTCTTGAGGTAGGTAAGGTATTTGATACTGAAAAGACAATCGTTACCTATGAAAACCTCGGTATTGCAAGACTTATTTATCAGCTCCCCACAACTCTTTGCGAAATTTTCCTTAAGGAGATTTTCAAAAAGGGCTCAATCACAGGCCTCGACCACGAAACTCTCTTTACTATCCAGAAGTTCTTCGAAAACAACCTCAACGTTTCCGAAACCTCAAGAAAGCTCTTTGTTCACAGAAATACTCTTGTTTACAGACTTGAAAAAATCAAGAAGCTCACAGGTCTTGACCTTCGTGAGTTTGATGATGCTATTGTGTTCAAGGTAGCTCTTATGGTTAAAAAGTATCTTGATGCAAAGCCCATCAAATACTAAAAGAAGAACGGCCACAACTTAAATACAACCAGGAAGTGACTGAATAATGATAGAATTTAAAAATGTAAGAATGCGCTATAAAACAAACGGCGCAGTCGCACTTGACGATGTAAGTGTGCGAATTGATGACGGCGAGTTTGTTTTTATCGTTGGTGCCTCAGGTGCCGGTAAAAGCTCATTCCTTAATGTTATTATGGGTCAGGAAAAGGTTGACTCCGGTATTGTGCGTGTAGGCCCCTACACACTTAACACAATAAGAAGAAGACAGCTTCCCTACCTTAGAAGAATGCTCGGTATCGTTTTCCAGGATTTCAGACTTATCCCGAAAATGACCGTTTACGATAATGTTGCTTTCGCCCTTCGAGTTATCGGTATGCGCGAAAGAAAAATCACAAAAAGAGTACGCTACGTTCTTAAGCTCGTTGACCTTTCTCATAAGGCAGAAAGCTACCCCCATCAGCTTTCACAGGGCGAAAGACAGCGTGTTGCCATAGCAAGAGCTCTTATCAATAACCCCGGTGTTATTATTGCCGACGAGCCTACAGGTAACCTTGACCCTGTGCTTTCAGGTGAAATTATGAGCCTTTTTGACAAAATCAATGCCCTTGGTGCAACCGTAGTTGTTGTTACCCATGACCTTGAGCTTGTTCATCAGTTTGACCATAGAATTGTTACAATTGAAAACGGCAAAATTCTTTCTGACATTCCTGCTAAAAATGCAGGTGAGCTTATAAAAAAGGAAGAGCCTGTAGCAGTAGAGAAGGATGTACCTCTTTCTCAGCCCATGGCACAGGAGACTGATGCTGCCGAAGCTGAAGCTTCAGCACAGGAAACTGCAGAAGTGGAGGAAGCTGAAGATGCCTGATAAGAAAATGCCGGACAATAAAAAAGCAAAAGCTGCAACAGCAAGAGAAATAAAGAAGCAGAAAAGAATCAATAAAAAAAGAGGTGGCGGTCTCAATACCTCTTACCTTACAAAAATGGGTGCACATAACCTTGTTGCCAACAGAAGCATGTCCTTCTCATCAATAAGCGTGCTCTCAGCCTGTCTTCTGCTTATCGGTATTTCAATGATTATTATTCTCAACATCCAGAACCTTGTTAAGGACGTTGAAAAGCAGAACGTTATCATTGCCTTTGTTGAGGACGGTGCAGACGATGCACAGATTGCAAAGGCAGGTACTGACCTTCGTGCAATCCCCGATGTTATCGCCGTTGAGTTCGTTTCAAAGGAGGTAGCTTACGAGGAACAGCTTCGTGACTTCGGCGTAGACAGCGACCTTTTTGAGGGTGTTATAGAAAATCCTCTTCCCGACGCCTACAGAATTTCCGTAGGTAACCTTGAGGAATTCAAGAAAACCCTTAAGCTAATAAAAAAGGTTGACAATATCGGTGCTGTGCGTGAAAGTCAGGATGTTGTAAATCAGATTACAACAATGCAGAAATCAATTACCGCTATCTGCGTAATGCTTGTTGCGGTTCTGAGCATTGTTTCAATATTTATCGTTTCCAACACGATTAAAATAACCATGGTTTCGCGAAAAATAGATATACAGGTTATGAAGAGTGTTGGTGCAACAAGTCTGTTTATATGCTGGCCCTTTATGATTGAGGGTATTATCATCGGTCTTATATCCGGCGGTATTTCCCTTGGCCTTACTGTTCTTGTAGAGCATTTTGAGGGCGGCGCTATGACATCACTTCTTGAAATGTTCGGCAGTCAGGCTATTGACTTCGGTGAATATCTGCCCCTTCTTTCCGTTGCTTACATTTTCTCAGGTGTTGTTATTTCATCCTTCGGCAGCCTTGTTTCGATAAGAAAATACCTCAAGCGTGAGGGTAGTGAAGCAAGCGAGCTTGCATAAAACGCTTCACCTATAAAAGGAGTTTACAATGAATTACAAAAGATTATTGTGCCTTTTGTTCAGTATTTTATTTGCGTTTTCGGCAGTTTTCCAGGTTGCGGCCGAAACGGAAGAAGAGCTTCAGCAGAATATAGACGATATTCAGCAGCAGATTGATGAAAATCAGCAGATGCTTGACGATCTTAATGAAAGTGCTTCTGTCCAGAAGGAAGAGCTTGAAGCACTTGAGTCTGAGCTTGATAAAATAGAAACACAGGCAGCAAAGCTTCAGGCAGAGGTTCATACCGTCAATGAGCAGATTGTAAGCCTTACTACCTTATACAATCAGCTTACTGATGAGATTGAAGAGAAAAACAGAAGCATTATCCGTACCAAGGAAACAATAAAAGAGACAGAAAAGAGCATTGAAGAGAACAAAACTCTTCTTGCCGCAAAGCTTCGTTCAGCTTATATCAACGGCAACGATTCTACTCTTGAAATTCTTATGGGTGCCGACAGTCTCGCCAGCTTCCTTACAAGACTTGAGTTTATGAAGAGATCTTCTGAAAACGACAAAAAAACCATCGGTGATTTTGAAAAGAAGGTAACTACACTCAACAAGTCAAAAAAGAAGCTTGAAAAAGATAAGGAAACCATTGAAAAGAACAAGGTAAACGTTGAAGAAACCAAAAAGGAATACGTTGTAAAAAAGAATGAGCTTGAGGTTAAGCAGAAGGAATACGACAAAAAGATTTCTGCAGTTGAAAAGCAGTATGCAAAGGTTGAGGCTTATATAGAAAAGCTTGACAAGGAGGGTGCAGCATATCAGAGCTACATCACAGAGCTTGAACAGCAGAAGGCTGAGGCCGATGCTGCTCTTGATGAGTTCATCCAGAACTACCTTGCCAATAATCCTCCTCTTTCCTCTGACAACAATCAGGACGGTCAGTCACAGGGCAGCGTATATTACGAGTCAAATGACGACTGGGTATGGCCTGTAGGCGGATATGGCTATTATATCAGTGCCTATTATCTTGATCCTACCTATTATGCTGAATTCGGTACGCCTCACTACGGTGTCGACATAACAGGTGGCGGCTTCTACGGTACAGCTATTTACGCTTCAAGAGCCGGTACTGTTATTGCATCGGGTGATGCCGGTGACGGCTATGGCTGTAAGGTTATTATCGACCACGGCGACGGCTTCCTGACAGTCTATGCGCATAATTCATATAACGTTGTTTCAGCAGGACAGTACGTAAGTAAGGGTGAGCTTATCTCTTACGGCGGTAACTCCGGCTATTCATCCGGACCTCATCTTCATTACGAGGTACGCTACAACGGCGAAAAGGTTGATCCGGCATATTATCATCCCGGTAAAATATAATGACCTGAGGGGCGGAAATTCTGCCCCTCTTGTTTGCTTTTAATACACTGACCGACTTTTTAAAGAAAGGGTGGTTGCTTTGAGCACAAAGGTAACAGTTATAGTCGCCGTGCATAACGGTGATAAGGCGCTTGCAGGCTGCCTTGATTCTGTAAAAAAACAGACTCTGCAGGAAATAGAGGTAATAATGGTTGACGCCGCATCAGACGATGCAACGGCTGAGATTATGAAAAGCTATCTTTCCGATTCCCGTTTTTCATATATCAGAACTGAAGGTGACAGCATATCCCAGGCAAGAAATCTTGCAATTTCCTGTGCAAAGGGTAAATATATAGCCTTCGGTGATACCAATGTAATTTTTACCGAAAATCTTCTTGAAAATCTTTATGAGTCGGCTGTTAAGGAAAACGCTCAGCTTTGTGTTGCTCCTATGGCGTCCTCCGACGTTTACGGTAAGCACGAATTCACCTCGTCGGGACTGCTTAAGAAAATCAGAAAAACAACAAAGTTTGATACTAATCTTATCTGGAATCCATCGGTTGCAAATAAGCTTTTTCTGAAAAGTAAAATCGATGAGCTTTCGCTTGAATTCAATGCCTACGGCAAAGCCCGTGAGGCGGCCTTTACTGCTGTTTTTGCTCTTAACAGCGATACTATTGTTTCAACAAACAGGGGAGCGGCAAGCTACATTATCCCTGTAATAAATGAGGGCGTATCAGTCTTTGAAATTGAGCATTATCTCGACGCTTATGATTTTATAATAAAGGAAGCCGAAAAAGCCTTTGCCGATGCAATAGAAAAGGCGGCAACAGACTTTGACAAAAAGGAGCTTTCAAAGCTTTCCGTATACTATATCGACCAGGTTTACCATAAGGAGATAACTGTTCTTCTTTACAGCTATTACAGACATTTCTGGAGCCTTGACGATGCAACAATCAAAAAATATGCCGATATAATAATGGCTCTTTACGAAAAGCTTTCAAAGTCAGGTAAGAGTGCCCTTAAGAAGAAAAATTGCGATATTTTTTATGACGGCAGGCTTATTGATAGCCGTCTTGAAATGGCGCAAAGACCCAAGGCTACGGTTTGCATCGGTAAAAACGATATAAGAGGCAGACATTACGGTGACAGACTGAGCATTCAGGTTGAATCAATTTTTATGCAGACAATGCCTTCCTTTGAGCTTCTTGTTGATGAAAGGCTCAGGGATGAATTTCCCGAAAAGTGGAAGCACTGCGAAAATATCCGTTTTATTAAGGCTGAGGGCCTCGGTGATTTCAAGGATAATGCCCTTGCCGAAGCCCGTACGCCTTACATTATGTTCCAGGACGGCTTTGCAAGACTTAACCCGAAAATCCTTATGAGACACTATGAAGCACTTCGCTCCTGCACGGAAAAGTACGGCTTCACAACCTCACCGCTTACCCGCTTTGACGGTAAAAAAACAACGGAATACTCGTTCTCCGATCTGTGCTTCACCTATAATATGAAGCAGACGAGAACTCAGCCGGAGGATACCACCTTTGCCCTTGATCTGTTCTTCTGCAACAAGCTTTTCAGAACAGAGCATTTAAGAGGCATCCGCTTCTCCTTCAGTGACAACAATATCCTTGATATGTATAAGCTTTACGAGCATTCACGCTTTAAAAAGCTTTCACACAGAGGTGCATATCTTCCCTATACCGAGGAGGAGGCACTTGCCTATCTTCGCGGCGAGGAAAAGACTATGCCGCAGTCCTGCAGAAAAATTTATAAAAAGTACAAGAGCGTTTACTTTAAAAAGGTTACTGCACATAAGTACAAGAATAAGGGCATAATGCTGCTTAAAAAAGTCAAGAGCTTTGCCCGTAATTATCTGCTTAAGCTGATAACTCTTTTCTTTACAAGGCAGAAGCTTCAGAACAGAGCTTTCTTCTATTCTATCCGTGCCGACGGAATGCTTAAGGAAAATATCAGCTGTGTATATAACGCCCTTGACTGTGATAAGGTTGTTTTTGCAAAAATGCTTCCTCATTCGCTGCTTGATATAATAAAGGTACGTATGTATATGCTCACAAGCAAAATTATCGTAACCGATGATTATATGAAATATTTCCGTGAGGTTAAGCTGAGAGAGGGACAAAAGGTTGTTCAGCTCTGGCACGCAGGCGGCGCCTTCAAGCGCTTTGGTCTTGATGCTCCCTCAAGGCTTACAAGGCTTGAGGAATACAGAACCCACGCACCCTATACCGACGTATGTGTTACAAGTGAAAATGTAAGACAGTTCTATGCCCACGCCTTCGGTGTGGATATGGAGGTTATAAAGGCTCTGGGCTCACCCCGTACCGATGCGCTTCTTGACAGTGATAAGGTTAAAAACAGCCGTGACGTAATCTGCCAGAAGCATCCTCTCTTAAAGGATAAAAGGGTATATGTATATCTCCCCACCTTCAGAGAAAATGAGGGTGCACTTACAGATTTTGATCCGCTTATCGACTGGGCACAGCTCAATAACGACCTTGCCGACGATGAGGTTTTCGTAATCGGCAGACATCCCGTAATGAAAAAGCCCTTCTTCAAGGACTTCTATTCAAGAATAAAGGATTACACCGTTGACCCCACTCCCGAGCTTCTTGCTGTTGCCGACGTAGTGGTAACAGACTATTCCTCTGTTATTTTCGACGCTTCACTTTTAGATAAGCCTATGGTCTTCTACTGTCCCGACTACGGCAGCTATGAGCGTGATTTCTACCTTGATTACGATAAGGAGCTTCCCGGTGAAATTGTAACCTCAAGCGACAAGCTTCTTCCTGTATTGCGTGAAGCAGCAGTCGGTAAAAGCCTTGAAAGGGTTGCTCTCTTCCGTGAAAAGCAGATGGGTGCCTGTGACGGCAGAAGCACCGAAAGAATCTGCCGTATAATCGAAGATTATCTTAAGGCATAACAGTAAAATACACCGTTAACCTGTGTTAGCGGTGTATTATTTTAATATTTATAAGCTTTTCACTCATTTTTATCAGCAAATCACCAAAGGGCATAAGTATGACCGTAGAAAGCACATTGAAGGCAATATGCATAAAGGAAACCTGCATAGACGCATTACCTAGCTTATATATAAAAGAGGGGAAGGGGACAATTTCAAAAATCAGAAAGAAAAAAACCGTGCCGATAAGGTTAAAAAGCAGATGGATAATGCTTACCTGCTTTGCATTTTTGCTTGTGCCGACACTCGAAAGCACAGTAGGTACAACGGCACCTATATTCTGACCGAAAATAATATAAAGCGCACTTTCAGCAGGTATTATCCCCGAAAGCGCAAGCGCCTGAAGAATACCCACCGTTGCCGAGGAGCTTTGCAGTATTGCCGTCATAATAAAGCCCGTGAGAATACAGGATATTTTACCCTCGCAGGCGGCAACAAAGCCTAAAAAAGCTGGACTTTCCTTAAGGTGCGAAAAGGAAAGTGACATAGTGTTCATGCCTATAAAAAGAAGACCGAAGCCAATGATAAGAGCACACATATGACGAAGCCTTTCTTTTTTTGCAAAAAGCCTTACCGCAACACCGAAGAAAACCGAAAGGGGAGCAACGGCCGAAAAATTAAAGGCGATAAGAAGACTTGTTACCGTTGTGCCTATGTTTGCGCCCATTACAATTCCTACGGCCTGTGAAAGGGTCATAATCCCTGCCGAAACAAAGCTTACCGTCATAACCGTTGTAGCCGAAGAGCTTTGTATAATTCCTGTTACGGCAAGCCCTGTAAGCATACCCGTAAGGCGGTTTTTTGTAAGCATCTCCAGGGTGTGGGTCAGCCTTTCACCAAAGGCCCTTTCGGTGTGCTCACCCATTAAAGAAATTCCGTAAAGAAAAAGCCCTATGCCGCAAAACAGGTTTACGGTGCTTTCCATAAAATCACCCCAAAAGTATTTCTTCTCTTGCAATAAAGAAAATAATAGGTTATAATACAGATAATATTATTATAGGGGTGTTATTATGTCTTTAAATATTATTCCCGCACCAAATAAGGTTGAATATTATGGCGGAGAAATCAAGGCCGCAGAGCTTCCTTTGGAATATATCACCGATGAAAGCTTCGGAGAAGAAAAATACGTGCTCGATATTCAGAAAAACAAGGCGGTTATTATCTCAAAGGGTGCAAAGGGCAGATACTATGCCGAAAAAACCTATATGAAGCTTGCAGAAAAGGGTACACTTCCTCTTTGCAAAATCACTGACGAGCCTGCCTTTGCTTATCGCGGCTTTATGATTGACTCTGCAAGACACATGCAGACCGTTGATGAAATAAAAAAATACATACTTGCTGCAGCCGAATTCAAGTTCAATATTTTCCACTGGCATCTTTGCGATGACCAGGGCTGGAGAATTGAAAGCGAGACCTATCCCGAGCTTCTCACAAAGGGTGCCTACCGTGACTGTCACGGCTTCGGCTCCGATAACGGCACACGCTACGGCGGCTATTACACAAAGGCTGAAATCAGAGATATCGTAGCTTTCTGTAAGGAGCATTTTATTGAGGTTATCCCCGAAATTGACGTGCCCGGTCACACAACTGCAATTATTTCAACCTATCCCGAGCTTTCCTGCCGCGGCGAGCAGATTCCCGTTGCAACAAACGGCGGTATTTTCAAGGATATACTCTGCGCAGGTAAGCAGGAGGTATACGATTTCTGCTACAGACTTTTCGACGAGGTTTGTGAGCTTTTCCCCTACGGTTATTTCCACATCGGCGGTGACGAGGCTCCTAAGGCACGCTGGTGCAGCTGTGAAAGGTGTCAGGCGGTAATCAAGCGTGAGGGTCTCAAGGACGTTGAACAGCTTCAGGGCTATTTTACAAATAAAATTGCAGACTACCTTGAGCAGGTCAAGGGTAAAAAGGTTATTGCCTGGAACGAATCACTCAATTCAGGTATAGTTAAGGATTCGGTTATCATTGCCGACTGGATGGACAGAACAGACAAGTGTGCCGAATACGCCAACAAGGGCGGCAAGGTAATAGCTGAGGATTTCTACCATTATTATCTTGACTATCCCTACGGTATGACTCCGCTTAAAAAGACCTATGGCTACTCACCTTATATCAAGGGTCTTAACGAAGAGGGTAAAAAGAATATTGTCGGTGTTGAAACTCCCATCTGGACAGAATACGTTGAAGATTTTGACAGAATGTGCTATATGTGCTTCCCGAGACTTATTGCCTGCGGTGAATCAGGCTGGACAAGGGAAGAAAACAAAAGCTACAAATCCTTCAGAGAAAGACTTCTTTCCTATGAGGGCAAGCTTCTTTCAATCGGTATCAGAATGGCTGATGAAAGCGAATGGGATCCAAGCGCCTTCGTAAGAGCAAGAGACATTGTCAAGCGTTGGATTGACTGCCTTAATCCTCAGGCTATCAGTGTTTTCCTCTTTCCTAACAGAGACGAAAAGAAGGGAAAGTAAGTAGTCAGGGCAAAGGGCCAAAGGGCCGAGGGCCGAGAGGTGCCTGACGGCACAGCAAGTAAGCAATGCTCAATTAAGAGTTACTTCGCTGTGTTTTTTGTATCGGAATACTGTAGGGAGCGACGCCCACGTCGCTCCAAAGAAGTTTTTCTTTAATTTTTAAGACAGGTGATTTTAATGGCAGAAAAGACAGATAAGGCTTTAAAAATTGTAGGCATAATCGGTGTTGTGCTTTTGCTTTTTGGTATAGTTGTAGGCTTTATCGGCTTTTGTCTGAATAGTGAACAGCTTTTTTACACCGGTATTGTCTTTACGATTTTTATTTGTCCTGCATATTTCGTATTATTTATGCTTGTTCTTTTTATTGCAGGAATTATAGAAGAAAAAGAAAAGAAAAAGAAATAAAGTACAGTAACTGCTCTCACCTTTGTGAGGGCGGTTTTTAGTTTATGCTAAAGCATGCAAGTGCATGCAAATGCATACAAATGCATGCATTTGCAGGTAATACTAATGTTAATTATAATGCTAATTTTAATTCTGATGTTAATGTTAGTGTTAATGTCAATGCTGATGCTTATAGCTTTTACACACTCACATATAAAAAAGAAAATTATCACACAAAAAAGCCGTCGGATTTCCGACGGCTCTTTACTTACTACTCACTACTTACTACTTGCTACTCGGCCCTCGGCCCTTTGGCCCTTGGCCCTAA
>JBGVGP010000183.1:0-2546 GCA_045121735.1 Acutalibacteraceae bacterium | reverse complement strand
ACCTGCCGATTAACTTTAATATCAAGATGAATCTTGTAAGTGAGCTTTCGGAATGTCTTAAGAAGATGGGTAAAAGAATAAAGGTAAGCTATTTTTAATTTAACAGTAAAAAAGCACGGAGTCTTCGTTTGGAAAGGCTCCGTGCTCTGTTGTTTATATAAGAATTGAGAAGACCGAAAGAATTGCGAGTCCTATTACGTTTGCTACAGTAAACACAGCGAGGAATTTAATAATCTTTGAACCGTTAGTCTTCATATAAAGCTTAAGCGTTATAAGGCTTGCAAGTGACGCTACGGGTGTGCCGAGACCGCCGATGTTTACACCCGCAAGAAGCTCTTTCCAGTTGTCCGTAAACGCTGAAAGAAGCACAGCGGCAGGAACGTTGCTGATTATCTGACTTGTGCCTATTGAAGCAAACAACGTGCTTTTTTCCAAAAGCTGCTGAAGGAAAGAGCGAACAATTTCGAGTCTACCGAGATTTTCTGAAATTATAAAGAAGCAGACAAAGGTTAAAAGCAGCATAAAGTCTATTTCTTTAAAAAGCTTTCGGCTTGTAATTAACAGTAAAACAACCGTAACTGCAGTTGTGATCTGATAGGGTACTATTCTGAAAACTGAAAGAATAGACAGCGCAAAAAGGAACAGGAAAATTAAAAGCTGCTTTTTATCGTTGATGCTTTCCTTTTTTATGCCGTCAACCTCTGGCTTTGCCGGAAGCAGGGGAAGTGCTGCGGCAACAAGTACGAAAAGGCTTAAAGCGGTTAAGGGGAGCGTTACACCGGCAAACTCACCGAAGGATAGATTGTAAGCAGAATAAAGAAACAGATTCTGTGGGTTACCTATTGGTGTTGCCATACTGCCGAGATTTGCGGCAACAGTTTGCATAACTATAACGGGAACAATGCTTTTTCTTCCGTCTGATTTATTAAGAAGTGCAATAGTGAACGGAATGAACACAATAAGCGCAACGTCGTTTGTTACAAGCATTGAGCTGAAAAAGGGTAACAGCACAAGCGTAACGGAAAGCAGTCGGCCGTTTTTGATTCGGTTTAAAAGCTGATATGTTAATGTGCTGAATACACCTGCATTTCTGAAGCCGGCAACAACACCCATAAGGCAAAACAATAGGCATAACACACGAAAATCTATGTAACCTATATATTCCTTGTCGGGTGGTACAAAAAACATTGTTGCAGCTGCAAAGATGGCAGATATAACAAATACAGTTTCGTTTTTTATAAATGCTTTAATTTTATTTAAAATCATTTGTTTCTCCGTTATTTTTGTTAAAGCTGTAGCTTACCATTTGAAGGCTTCTTTAATAACTTCTGTTCCGTTATTGTCAACGGCTCTTATTTCAAAGCCTTTTTCGTTTAAGGTGAGTAATGATGCAGTATAATTTTTATTGCTCTTACCACCGTCGATATAGCCGATAATATCGGGATGCTTTTCCTTTACTTCCTTTTCTCTGTCATTTCTGTCACCGATGAAAGCACTACGGTGCTCGTGGCCTGAAAGAAGGAGCCTTACGCCTAATTTGTCAAGCTGCTGCCAGCCCTCTGCTGAAAGCTCGGGCTCAACGGAGCTTATCTGCCAGGCGTGAGAAAGAGCAATGATTTTATCGTTCTTCACTTCCACATCCTTAAGCCATTCAATCATATCGGCTCTGTGGGTGTTGTAGTCATTCATTCCGCCGTATTCAATGTGAGAATCATCCTTATCCTCACCGCTGTCGAGAACTACAAATGAATAAGGCCCTATGTCGGCGGTATAATAAAAGCTTTCAATATCAAGTGCAGCTGGCAAATCCTTTGCATATGCGCCTCTTGTTTCGTGATTACCTCTTACATAAAGCACGGGCTTCGTGCCCCTTGAAACCTCACCGCCGAACTCAACAGTATTAGTTATAACCTGCTGTTCATAATCGACACCGGGAGAAGCGTCGCCCAGAAGTATTACGCCGTCGTAATCGCTTTCGAGCTTGTCAATAGCAGTATAAGCAGTATCAAGCATTGTATGCCAGTCTGAAATTACAAGCCAGGTCTGGTCGTCAGAGTCGTTATATTCAAGCTTATATTCATCGGAGGTTACGGTTTTACCCGTTCTGCTTCCGTAGCTGAATTCTTCTATAACTCTTGTTGAGCTTACCTTATATGTGTTGTTTCTGAGGTGTTCATAAGGCACAGCTACGCTATGAATTTTTTTATCACTGTTGAGCCTTCCTTCGGTGTTATCAAATACCTTGTATTCCTTGCCGTCGAAGGTATATTCAATGTAGGCTGTACCCTCGTCGTTTGTTGAAAATACAATGCTGTATCCCTTGCCGTTGTCAATAACCATAGGCTTTGATGTGATTTTATACGAGGTGAGAGGGAAAAAGCTGTTGATACCGAAAATTACAGTAATAACAAGCATTACGGCGGTAATTGCTTTTTTCCGTTTGCAGTTGAATGACGGAAAAAACAAGGTAAAAAAGGGCACAATAATCAGCAATGCGCCTTGCTTGACAGTTGTGAAAAGGTCGAGAAAAAACACCTCTGTGCTTT
>JBGVGP010000182.1:0-19147 GCA_045121735.1 Acutalibacteraceae bacterium | reverse complement strand
TTTTGTCGAATGTGCGGATAATATTTATTACACATCTTTTTGTGTTTTTAGGAATTCGATAATCCCAGAAAGCACTTTATTAAGATTTTCATCCATCCAATTCTTTTTTGATGTCTTGAGATTATTGATATAAAGTCGATTATCAAAAGTGTTCTTAACCCTTTTGATAATTGCGTCAA
Source organism: Acutalibacteraceae bacterium (assembly GCA_045121735.1). Taxonomy (GTDB): domain Bacteria; phylum Bacillota; class Clostridia; order Oscillospirales; family Acutalibacteraceae; genus UBA6857. The sequence goes on along the minus strand of JBGVGP010000182.1, from coordinate 18,968 downwards.
TATCGTTTTCTCTCATTCCGACATCATCATAAATAAAGGTCTTGAAACACAAATTCAATTTGCTTCTATCCACTTTATCTGTAAGATAATAAATATCGAAAATGTCTTTATAACGTGTAGAAAGAGGTCCGAATTTTAAAATAGAACGCAATTTTTCTGTAAACATCTGTTCTTTTGAATTTATAAGAAGGCTGGCTCCTTCGTCATCCATACCGACATCAAAACAAAACTCTTCTTGCTCGATATCATAATGTTTATGTACTCCTAAGTCGATTTTGCTTTTTAGAAGATATCCGTCAGAGTCCATAATTTCAACATAAATGCGTTTGCCGTGATAATCTTGCTGATTTAATTCTTCAATTCTCCCGGTTCTTTTAATCGAAATAGAACCAATATCATTAAGCTTGTTAATAAATCGGTCAATTGAATCATCCTTCAATGAATATTTGATGAAATCCAAATCCATATCCTGTGTTGCACGACGGGTATTATTTGTAATGCTGCGCATTACAACGCCGCCTTTTACTGTTACATTACGATTATACTGACTTTGAGAAATAAGCGATAGTATTAAATCCTGACAAACCTTCGCTTCTGCATTGGTTTCATCATATCCGGATTCTTTTGCTTTTTCTATCATATCATAAATTTTAATCATCAGAAAACCTCCAACTGGATAGTTTCAAAAATATAATTTTGTTTAGGAAATACAGAAATGTATTCCTGCAATTTTTCAATATCCAAAATATCTGTTTTTTTTCTGTAGCTTTCAATAATTTCCTTGTAATAATCAAAGGGAAGATTTCTTTTGTTGCGTATTAATTCTATCAGCATTCTCTCCTGGTCATATATACGAATTTTCGTATTTCCATGTTGTACTGTTGTAACACCCACACTAAAAACTTCATTACGATGAAAAAACTGCTTTACTCGCTTGTCAGCAATAAGACGTGCGTTCTTTTTCGTTGCCAGACAAAATTGTGAAGGAATCACATCGGTGAGATTATGATAATAAAAAGCACTATCCATTGTAAAAACCGCATGAGAATATTTGTATGCTATAATTTCAAGCTCAAATACCTGTTCTTTATCAGAGTAGACTCCTGGTTCTAACTTATATAATTGCCCTGATGCAAGCATTTTGTTTATCTGATATTGATTTCCATATTTCTCCTGACACTCATTAAATGACATCAACATCTGAACTTATCCCTTCTTTTTGTGTAAATGTAGGCTAAAATTGAATTGTGTCCTGCGTTTGCATAAATTGTAGCATCAATTCATACAAATGTCAAGCAATCATAGTATTTCATAAATAAACTCGTTCATACCGTTGATTAAAAGGTTGCACTCAAAATCCGTAAACTTGACTTTCACTTTTCTTCTCATAAATATACCTCCTTGTATTTGATAATATCATTTTATAAGGAGGTTAATGTTTTGTCGAATGTACGGGAATAAAAAACTCCGCTTACCGAGGTTGTCGATAAACGGAGTTAATTATTAGATGTAAATCTTTACTTCAATATCGTTCCAATTGTGCACACGTCTTTTTGTGGACTTGGAATAGAGATATTCCTTTGCGTCCTCAACCGTTAATGTGAACTGAGCGAAGTTGAAATAATCACTTATTTCCTGCCATTGGCAATAGCTGCCTGAGCTGCTGCAAGACGTGCGATGGGCACACGGAAGGGTGAGCATGATACATAGTCAAGGCCAATCTTGTGGCAGAACTCAACTGATGTGGGATCACCGCCGTGCTCGCCGCAGATACCGCAGTGGAGAGCAGGGTTAACGGGCTTACCAAGCTTAAGGGTCATATCCATAAGCTTACCTACGCCGTTCTGGTCAAGCTTTGCAAAGGGATCGTTTTCGAAGATCTTTGCATCGTAGTATGCATCAAGGAACTTACCGGCATCATCACGGCTGAAGCCGAATGCCATCTGAGTAAGGTCGTTTGTACCGAAGCAGAAGAAGTCAGCTTCCTTAGCGATTTCGTCAGCTGTAAGAGCTGCTCTGGGGATTTCGATCATTGTACCAACTTCGTACTTGAGGTCTGAGCCTGCTGCTGCGATTTCTGCATCAGCTGTTTCAACAACGAAGTTCTTAACGTACTTGAGCTCCTTAACGTCGCCTGCAAGAGGAATCATGATTTCGGGAACGATGTTCCAGTCGGGATGAGCCTTCTTAACGTTGATAGCTGCACGGATAACAGCAGCTGTCTGCATCTTTGCAATTTCAGGATATGTAACTGCAAGACGGCAGCCACGGTGACCCATCATGGGGTTGAACTCATGAAGTGAAGCGATGATGTTCTTGATATCCTCAACGCTCTTACCCTGAGCTGCTGCAAGTGCTGCGATGTCAGCTTCTTCTGTGGGAACGAACTCGTGGAGAGGAGGATCAAGGAAACGGATGGTAACGGGGTTACCTTCAAGTGCTTCGTAGAGTGCTTCGAAGTCGCCCTGCTGCATGGGAAGGATCTTAGCAAGAGCTGCTTCTCTTTCTTCTACTGTATCTGAGCAGATCATTTCACGGAATGCTGCGATTCTGTCAGCTTCGAAGAACATGTGCTCTGTACGGCAAAGACCGATACCTTCTGCGCCAAGCTCAACAGCCTTCTTAGCGTCAGCGGGTGTATCTGCGTTTGTTCTAACCTTAAGGGTTCTGAATTCGTCAGCCCAACCCATGATTGTTCCGAAGTTACCGGAAATTTCAGCATCTACTGTGGGGATGATACCGTCATAGATGTTACCTGTTGAACCGTCGATTGAAATCTCTGAGCCTTCAACGAAGGTCTTGCCTGCAAGAACGAACTTCTTGTTTTCTTCGTCCATTGCGATTTCCTGGCAGCCTGATACACAGCAAGTACCCATACCACGAGCAACAACAGCTGCGTGTGATGTCATACCGCCACGTACTGTAAGGATACCCTGAGCAGCCTTCATACCTGTGATATCTTCGGGTGAAGTCTCAAGACGAACAAGGATAACCTTCTCGCCCTTTTCGTTCCATGCAACAGCGTCTTCTGCTGTAAATACTACCTTACCGCAAGCAGCACCGGGTGATGCACCAAGACCCTTACCGATGGGAGTAGCAGCCTTGAGAGCCTTTACGTCGAACTGGGGATGAAGAAGTGTGTCAAGGTTTCTGGGATCGATCATTGCAACAGCTTCTTCCTTTGTCTTGTGACCTTCAGCAACGAGGTCAACAGCAATCTGGAGAGCAGCCTGTGCAGTTCTCTTACCGTTACGTGTCTGAAGCATATAGAGCTTTTCGTTTTCAACGGTGAACTCCATATCCTGCATGTCGTGATAGTGATTTTCAAGAAGTGCGCAAACTTCTGTGAACTGCTTGAAAGCAGCGGGGAACTTTTCTTCCATTTCAGCGATAGGCATCGGAGTTCTTACGCCTGCAACAACGTCTTCACCCTGTGCGTTTGTAAGGAATTCACCCATAAGCTTCTTTTCGCCTGTAGCGGGGTCACGTGTGAAAGCAACACCTGTACCGCAGTCTTCACCCATGTTACCGAAAGCCATAGCCTGAACGTTAACAGCTGTACCCCATGAGTAGGGAATATCGTTGTCACGACGGTAAACGTTTGCACGGGGGTTGTCCCATGAACGGAAAACAGCCTTAACAGCGCCCATAAGCTGCTCTTTGGGATCTGTGGGGAAGTCTTCGCCGATCTTTGCCTTGTATTCAGCCTTGAACTGCTCTGCAAGCTCCTTAAGGTCGTCAGCTGTAAGCTCAACGTCCTGTGTAACGCCTCTTTCTTCCTTCATCTTGTCGATAAGCTCTTCAAAGTACTTCTTACCAACTTCCATAACAACGTCGGAATACATCTGGATGAATCTTCTGTAGCAGTCATATGCCCATCTTTCGTTGCCTGACTTTTCAGCCATAACCTTAACAACATCTTCGTTAAGACCAAGGTTGAGGATTGTGTCCATCATACCGGGCATTGATGCGCGAGCACCTGAACGAACTGAAACGAGAAGGGGTCTTTCAAGGTCACCGAACTTCTTGCCTGTGATCTCTTCCATCTTGTCGATGTTTTCCATGATCTCAGCAACGATTTCGTCGTTGATCTTACGACCGTCCTCATAATACTGTGTACATGCTTCTGTTGTGATTGTGAAGCCCTGGGGAACGGGGAGGCCGAGGTTTGTCATTTCAGCGAGGTTTGCACCCTTACCGCCGAGAAGCTCTCTCATGCTGCCGTTGCCTTCTTTGAAAAGGTATACCCATTTCTTAGCCATTGGAATCTCCTCCTAAAAAAATAATTTACATAGATTTATGGCGTGAAGAATACACGCGAAAATACGTATACTTTCACTCCTGTAAATTTTAACAAATCCAAACAAAAAAGTCTATTGTTTTTTTACATATAGATTAGCCAATTTTCCTGTCAATTTTGTCAAATTTTACACAAGTTTAGTGCCCGTTCACGCCAAGATAAAAAAATGTGTTAAATTTTAGGATTTTACTAGAAATACAGAAAGGTTTGTGATACAATTATATACTGTGAAAATGGGTTATTATATTTTAAATCGAATGAGGTGCTTTTAAAAATGAGAAAAAAGGTATTTATCGGCATTGCAGTCCTTCTTGTTATTCTTGCAGTTATTATATTCACCGTCAAAAAGGACGACAACGGAGAAGACCCCTCTTCATCTGCTGCTACAAGTGAGCAGACAACAACCGAGGACAAAACACCCGATATTATAAACGGAACAAAAAATCCTAATAAGCTTGTAAAGGTAACCCTCCCGCTCTCATACTACGATGCAGCCGCAAAGGCAGATACAAACGGCTTTATCAACAAGGGTAACTATCAGAAGCTGGAAATAAACGAGAAGGACAAGACCTTCACTGCAACAATGAAATCACTCACCTACGACCTTATGCTTTCAAACGTAGGTCTCCAGGTTATAAGAAACATTGCCGAAATTCTTGACGACAACAAGAAATATCCCTATGTCAAGGACCTTGGTGACTACAACAGTGATTTTTCACAGATAGAGCTTATCGTTGACAAGGAGCTTTACGCAGAAGCTGACAACACCGACGACCTCGCTCCCTTTGTTGCAGGCTGCGGCATTTTCTACCAGATGTATTCAACAGAAAACAACTACAGCTGCACAGTTACAATCGTAAGCGAAGAGGATAACGAGGTGCTTGACAGATATTCAGCACAGGCAGATAACAGCAGCGCAAGCTGAACAACTACAAAAGAAGGTAAAAAGAAATGAGTTTTATTGAATTTGATTCAGTCAGCAGAAAATATCAGACGGGCGAAATTACAATCCCTGCCGTTGACAATGTAAGCTTTTCCATAGAAAAGGGTGAGTTCTGTCTCATCGTCGGTACAAGCGGCGCCGGTAAAAGCACCGTGCTCAATATTCTCGGCGGTATGGACAGCTGTGACAGCGGTAATGTAAGAGTAGGCGGCAGACTCATAAACGAGCTTGACAAAAACGCCCTTGTTGACTACCGCAGATACGACGTAGGCTTCATCTTCCAGTTTTACAATCTTGTGCCTAACCTTACTGCCCTTGAAAACGTTGAGCTTGCAACACAGATGTGCAGAAAGGCCGTGGACCCCGAAAAAATTCTCACAAGCGTCGGACTCAAGGAAAGGCTCGACAACTTCCCCTCTCAGCTTTCAGGCGGTGAGCAGCAGCGAGTTTCCATTGCACGAGCCCTTGCAAAGAACCCTAAAATTCTCCTTTGCGACGAGCCGACCGGTGCTCTTGACTACAGAACAAGTAAGCAGATTCTTTCACTTTTACATAAAACCTGCCGTCAGACAGGCACAACCGTAGTTGTTATCACCCATAACAGTGCCCTTGCCGCTATGGCAGACAGAATCATCACTATGCGTTCAGGCAGAGTTGTACAGATTGCCGTAAACGACCATCCCGTTCCCGTAGAAAGACTCGAGTGGTAAAAAGGCTTTTTAAAAATTCCCGAAAGGCAAAGGCTAAAGGATAGTATGAAAATAAACAAGGTTTTGATAACCGATGCCATAAGAACGATTCAGCACAGCCAATCAAGATTTATTTCTATTATTGCTATTGTTGCTCTTGGCGTAAGCTTCTTTGCAGGTACTAACGCGACCTCACCTGATATGCTTGACACCATACAGCAATACCTTGTCGATACCAACAGCATGGATGTGCAGATTGTTTCAACCACAGGCATCACAGATAACGACATTGCCGTTATCTCCTCAATAAACGGAATAGAAAGTGCCGTAGGACAGAAATTTGTTGACGGCGTTGTAAAAATAAACGGCGAAAACGTAAGCGATATTGACGGCTCCGAGCTGGCTATCAGAGCAATTTCACTTGATATGAATGATGTGTACGACCATATATCCGGCAACAAAAAGGCCTCTTATATGAACAGACCTCAGCTTATCGAGGGTAACTGGCCCACCGCGCAGAATCAGTGTCTTGTTGACGCCAGTATGCTTTCAACTCCCGAGGAATTCCGGATAGGCTCTACTCTCACCATTCGCGGTGACGGCGTTGATATAAGCAGCTCACTTTCCAACACGGAATATACAATCGTCGGCATCATCAGAAGCCCCCTTTTCATTTCATATGAAAGAGGCTCATCAACCGTCGGCACAGGTAAGCTCGGCGCCTTCTGCTATGTTCCCTCGGACAACTTCCTTATGGATTACTACTCAAGCATGAGCATTAAAATCCAGGGTGCAGACAAGCTCGACCCCTACTCAAAGGAATATAACGAATTAGTAAAGCGCTACACCGATTATTTCTCACAGATTTCAGGTGAGGTGCTTTCAGAAAGAACACAGGCACTCAAGACTGAATACACTGCAAAGGTTGCCGAAGCAGAAATCGAATACGCCACCACAAAGGCCGACGTTGAGCTTCAGCTTGAAAACGGCAAGGCACAGGTTGAAATGGTTCTCGATATGGCAGCAAACGGCGCCCAGAACCTTATAGACTACAAAACACAGTATAACGAAAAAGCAACCGAGGCTGCACGCACCATTGACGCAAGCAAGCTTGAGCATTCAACACAGTATGCCGCCTGGGAGCAGAAGCGCAATGAATACAACGAGGCCATGGATAAGGTCAAGGAGTACGAAAACGCCGATGTTGAGCTTGAAACTGCAAAAACCGAATATAATGTAGCAAGCATGCAGGTTAACACCCTGCTTACAACCGTAAGCTACTTTGAAGACCTTATTGCAACCACCCGTTCGGCAATGGACCAGTTCAACAGCACACAGGATAACACCGTCGGAGGTATTATCAACCGCTTTGAGCAGTCCGGTCTTGTCGGTGCAGAGGTTGATGAAATTATGAACTCCATCAACGCTATGACCGCTGTGGGTACAGCTGAAGAAATGATGGCTTATATGGAGCCTCAGCTTCAGAGCTTTGAAATAAAGCTTGCCAATGCAAGAGCAGACCTCGCCGCAGCAAAAACCGAGCTTGCCGAGAAAAAGACAGAGCTTGACAATGCAGAGAAGCTTGTTGCTGACCTTAAGCAGCTTGAAAAGGATCTTGAAACAGCAAAGGTTCAGCTTGACGAGGCAGAAAAGCAGCTTACCGAGGCAGAGCGTGATATTCAGTTCGGTGAGCTTGAGGTTCTCGCACAGCTTTCTGATATGAAAAATCAGATTTCCACCTACGAAACAAACTACCTTATTGCCAAAGAAAAGGCCGCTACCATTGAAGCCGAATACGAAAAGGCAAAGAACGAGGCTACCACAAAGCTTGAGCAGGCTGAAAATCAGCTTGAGGAGGCAAAGCAGTTCCTTCTCAACCTCGACAACGCAAAATGGTATGTCCAGGCCCGTGACGAAGCACTTTTAGGCTTTGAGGCCTACAAGCAGATGGCTGACAGAATTGCGGCTATCTCACTTATCTTCCCCTGGTTCTTCTTCATTGTTGCCGCTCTTGTCTGCCTTAACACAATGACAAGAATGATTGAAGAGGAAAGAACAAGAATCGGTACCTTCAAGGCTCTCGGCTTTACCGACGAGGAAATTATGGCGAAGTATCTTATCTTTGCCTTTGTCGCTTCGGCAATAGGCTCGGTCGCAGGCTCCATGCTGGGCTTTGTGCTCTTCCCGACTATGTTCTCTATGGCCTTCGGCATACTTTTTGCCGTTCCGAATATTCTTATAAGCTACCGTTTCCTTTTCGGTCTTCTCGGTATTGTAATTTCAATTGCAGTAACGGTTTTCGCCACCTGGTATACCTGCTATAAGAGCCTTGAGGTTGTTCCCGCTTCACTTATGCGCTCCAAGGCACCCAAGAACGGTAAAAAGGTATTTCTTGAGTCTTACCCAGCCATCTGGTCAAGACTCAGCTTCACCTGGAAGGTTACCTTCCGTAATGTTTTCCGTAACATAAAACGCTTCTTTATGGCAACAATGGGTGTTGCAGGCTGTACGGCTCTTCTTGTTGCCGCCTTCGGTCTTGACAGCTCAATTGACAGAACGCTTCAGTATCAGTTCACCGACGAGGACAGCGTATGGCAGTACGATATGCAGGTTGTACTCAACGGCTCCTACGACACCACCGTAACCAAGTGTGACGCTATGGAGCTTGTCAAGGCAAACCCTGCAATTTCAAAGTCAATGCTCAGCTATATGACCGTTTATAACACCACAAGCGACAAAAAGAGTGACAAGCTTATTGAAACCTACCTGCTTGTGCCTGAAAACGCAGCAGAGCTCAACAGCTTCATAAAGCTTCGTACAAGAACCGGCAAAAAGGATCATTACCTCGGTCAGAGCGGTGCCATCATCACCGAAAAGCTTGCCGATACCCTTAAGCTTGACGTAGGTGACAGCATTCGCATAATGGTAAACGACGACCAGGGCGTAAGCATCCCCGTTGCCGCAGTTACCGAAAACTACGCTCTTCATTACGTTTATATAACAAGAGACGTTTATGCAGCAGTTTTCGGCTCAAATCCCGCATACAATTATATAACGGCAAATCTTGCCGACCCGAATATGTCCGGCCAGGCAAAAAATGACCTTGCCAAGACCCTTATGAGCGAGTACGAAATCAGTGCCGTTGCTTATACAAGTCAGATAGAGACCTCCTTCCAGAATACTCTTGATTCGATAAGCATCGTTGTGCTTATACTTATCGTCTGCGCAGGTCTTCTTGCCTTTATAGTTCTTTATAACCTTTCTATTATTAATATAACAGAGCGAATAAGAGAGGTTGCCACTATCAAGGTTCTCGGCTTTGATGACCTTGAGGTTTCAGCCTACATCTTCAGAGAAAACATTATTCTTACAGTAATAGGCATAATCGAAGGCTTGCTTTGCGGTATCTTCCTTCATAAGGTTGTTATCAGCTTAGCGGAGGTTGACATCATCATGTACGGACGAGGTCTTCCCCTTTCAAGCTTCCTTTATTCGGCTGCACTTGCATTTGTATTTTCAATGACCGTCAATATTCTGCTTCACAAAAAGCTGCAGAAGGTTGATATGGTTGAATCACTTAAATCTATTGAATAAGACCGTGAAAGGAGAAAAGCTATATGCCTCTTTGTAATATGAAAGACCTTCTGAAAAAGGCCGAGCAGGGCAATTACGCCGTCGGCTCCTTCAGTATAGCAAATATGGAGATGATTCTCGGTGTTATAAAGGCCGCCGAGGAAACTCGCTCCCCTATCATCCTGCAGATTGCCCAGGTGAGACTCAACCACTCACCGCTTCACATAATCGGTCCTGCAATGCTTGCAGCAGCAAGAGCCGCAACAGTACCCGTTGCAGTTCACCTTGACCACGGCACAAGCCTTGAATGCATCGGACAGGCTCTTCGTCTCGGCTTCACATCCGTAATGTTTGACGGCTCGCATCTCCCCTTTGAGGAGAATGTTGAAATGACAAAGCAGGTTGTTGAAATGGCAAAAAGCACAGGCGCCGCTGTTGAAGCTGAAATAGGCTGTGTCGGCGGAAGTGAGGACGGAAGCGCGGATATTGCAATGCGCTGCACCTCACCCGAGCAGGCAAGACTCTTCAGCGAAAGAACAGGCGTTGACTGCCTTGCAATTGCCATAGGCAATGCTCACGGCTTTTATAAGGATACCCCCGAGCTTCGTTTTGATATTCTCGGCGAGGTTGACCGCCTTGTTGATATTCCCCTTGTGCTTCACGGAGGCACAGGTATAAGTGAGGAGGACTTCATCCGCTGCCATCAGAACGGCATAAAGAAAATCAACATTGCAACAGCTACCTTCGCTTCAACCGAAAACAAGGTAAGAGCTGCTTATGAAAAGGGCGAAATCAAGGGCTACTATGACCTTCATACAAAAGAAATTGAGGGTGCCTATGAAAACGCTAAAAAGCATATGGAAATCTTTTACTCAGTAGGAAAAGCAGAGTAAAATCATATATATCACCGAAAGGAAGAAAACAGAAATGAAATATGTTGAATTTGACCAGAGCAAGCCCCTTGATGTAATCCCCATAGGCAGAGTTGCCATAGACTTTAACCCCACCGATATGAACAAGCCTCTTTCAGAAAGCTGCAACTTCAACAAGTATGTTGGCGGCTCACCTGCAAATATTGCCGTAGGTCTTGCAAGACTCGGCAAAAAGGTAGGCTTCATCGGAAAGGTTTCCGACGACCAGCACGGTGATTTTGTTGTCAACTACTTCAAGAATGACGGCATTGACACCTCACACATTTTCAGAGCAAAGAACGGTGAAAAAATCGGTCTTACCTTTACAGAAATCAAAAGCCCCACAGAATCCTCAATCCTTATGTACCGTGACTCAATTGCAGACCTTATGCTCGAGCCCGAGGAGGTTGACGAGGAATATATCGCTTCTGCAAAGGCAATTGTTATTTCAGGTACCGCTCTTTCAAAGAGCCCCTCAAGAGACGCAGCCTTAAAGGCAATGATGCTTGCAAAGAAGAACAACGTAGTTGTTATTTTCGATATCGACTACCGTGCATACACCTGGAAGAACAAGGACGAGATTTCCGTTTACTACCAGATGGTTGCAAGAAACGCTGATATTATTCTCGGCTCACGTGAGGAATATGACCTTACAGAGGCAATTACAGGCGTTTGCAAAACCGACGAGGAAAGCGCAAAGCTCTGGCATTCCTACGGCGCAAAGATTGTTATTATCAAGCACGGCAAGGACGGCTCAACCGCTTACACCAACGACGGCATGAGCTACTCCATCAAGCCCTTCCCCGTAAAGGCAATGAAAGGCTTCGGCGGCGGCGACGGCTATGCAAGTGCATTTATCCGCTGTCTTCTCGAGGGCTGGGAAATGATTGACGCTCTCGAATTCGGTACTGCTTCAGCTTCAATGCTCATTTCAGCTCACAGCTGCTCTGCTGCAATGCCCTCAGTTGAAGCAATTGAAAAATTCATCAAGGAAGAAAAAGAGCTTTACGGCGAAATGGTTGCAAGAGCTTAAATTTCTCCAAAGCTATTGATAAATGTAATCTAAGGATATATAATCCTTAATATAAACAAACAAAAATAAAAAGGAGACAATAATATGAACAGCTTCATTATGACAATGCTCAGCTTCGTTATGAGCATCATCTCAACAATCTCACTCACCTTTACACCCATTACCGAAACAATCATCAAGGGCAATTACGATTATGCAAAGTCATTTGACAAGGTTGTTTACGAAAATCAGCTTGTTCCCGTAGAGGACGAGGAGGGCTGGACCTTCACAACTGACGGCGACTTCAAGGTGCTTCAGTTCACAGACGTTCACATCGGCGGCGGTGCTTTTTCAGTAGGCAAGGATAAGAAGGCTATGAACGCAGTTGCAGCAATGATTACTGCAGAAAAGCCCGACCTTGTTGTTATCACAGGTGATATGGCTTACCCCGTACCCTTCCAGGCAGGCACCTTCAACAACAGCCTTTCAACTGAAATGCTTATTGACCTTCTTGAACAGCTCGGTGTTTACTACGCGGTTGTTTTAGGCAACCACGATTCAGAATTCTACGGCACACACGACAGAGAAGCTATTGCTGACCTCTGGGGTGCAGAGGACCTTCAGTATTCACTTTTCAAAAAGGGTCCTGCTGACGTTGACGGCTTCGGCAACTACGTAATCAAGGTTAAGGGCACAGACGGCAAGGTTAAGAACGCATTCTATCTTCTTGACTCACACGCTTACACCGACGGTGACGTGCTCGGCATTCAGTGGAAATACGACAACATCAAGGAAAGCCAGATTAACTGGTACAAGAACAGCGTTCTTGCTATTGATGCAGCAAACGACGACGGTGACGATATCTTCACCTCACTTGCATTCTTCCACATTCCTCTTGAAGAATACGGCATTGCATGGAACGAATTTGCAGCTAACGGCTACAAGAACACCGACAACGTAATTTACAAGGGTGGCTACTTCCACGAGGACGAGGAAAAATCCTACTGCGGTATCTATTCAGAAAACTTCTTTGAAACAATGCTTGAGCTCGGCTCAACAAAGGCAACCTTCTGCGGTCATGACCATGTAAACAACGCTATCCTTGAATACAAGGGCATCAACCTTGTTTATGGCATGAGCATTGACTACCTTGCTTACACAGACCTTAACTCAAAAGGTGCACAGCGTGGCTGTACAGTTATTGAGCTTGGCGCAGACGGCGAGCTTGAAGGCATCACTCTTGAAAACTATTACCAGGATAAGTACGAAAGCAAGTACGAAAAAGAAAGCGTTTCCATGCAGTGGTAACCAAAAAACGGTTAAAGTACAAAGAATAAAGGAGAATTAATATGCCCGCATTTCTTACACAGTTTGTTTCATTTGCGCTGAGCGTAATTACATCTGTTGCGCTTCTTTTCACCCCTGCAACACAGGCAGCAAACCTTACAAACGTTGCTTATGCAAAGTCCTTCGGACAGATTGAATATACAGAAGACAGACTCGTTCCTACCGAGGATGCTGACGGTTGGGTTTTCAACACAGACAAGCCTCTTAAGGTTGTTCAGCTTACCGATATTCACATCGGTGGCGGTCTTCTCAGCAAAAGCTTTGACCGCAACGCAATGAACGCAGTTGCTGCAATGCTTACATATGAAAAGCCTGACCTTGTAGTTCTTACAGGTGACATGGTTTATCCCGTACCCTTCCAGGGTGGCACACTCAACAACAAGGTTTCAACAGAGCTTCTTATCACTCTTCTTGAAACACTCGGAGTTTACTATGCTCCTCTTTTCGGCAACCACGATACCGAATCCTACAGCACTCACACAAGAGAGCAGATAGGTGATATCTGGGCAGCAGATGACCTTGAGTATTCACTTTTCAAAAAGGGTCCCGATGACGTTGACGGCGTAGGCAACTACATCATCAAGGTAAAAAACAGCGACGGCATTGTCAACAACGCTCTTTTCTGTATGGACTCCAACTCTTACACAGAGGGCAGTCTTCTCGGCATTGACGGTGACTACGATAACTTCCACGAAAATCAGATTGAGTGGTACAGAGCAAAGGTAAACGAAATTGATGCAGCAAACAAGGCTATCGATTCCACATATCCTATGTTCACATCACTTGCTTTCTTCCATATTCCTCTTGAGGAATACGGCATTGCATGGGAGGAATACAAGGCAAACGGCAACACCGAAAACGTAACCTACATCACAGGTGAGCACCGTGAAAGAACCTGCAGCAGCCCCAATTCAGACAATTTCTTTGAAACGATGCTTGAGCTCGGCTCAACAAAGGCTGTTTTCTGCGGTCACGACCACGTAAATACCGGTATCGTTGACTACAAGGGCATCAAGCTCGTTTACGGTATGAGCATTGACTACATTGCTTACGTTGACCCCATAACAAGCCTTGTAGGCTACCAGCGCGGCTGTACTGTAATCAATATAGAGCCCGACGGTGATATTGAGGTTTCACTTGAAAACTACTATCAGGACAAGTACGAAAGCAAGTACTGCAAGGAAATCGTTTCAATGAAATAATAAAAAAATTAAGAGGTCGGCGTACCGACCTCTTTTATTTTTTTACTGTTGTTTTTTCTCTTTTTTACTCAGCCATATAAATAATATTATTGCCGCAGGTATTGCACCTATAACAGCACAGAACATATCTACATTAGTGTCAAATACTGCCCACTGATTTTCATTCTGTGCGCCCTGTCCGAAGATTGCAAAGAAGAACCTGTCTCTTTCCGGATCTGTGTTATAGGCCTGGTTTGACGAAAGGGGCCAGTAGTAATCAACGAAGAACTCGAAAAGCTCCCACATAACAATTGCTATGTAAGAAAAGCCTACCGCAGAATATGTTCTGAAAAGCGGTGAAGCCTTATCACCGTCACGAATGAACATAGCCGATATTTCGTTACCTATAAGCACGATTACGGCACCTGCAAGCAGGTGAAGAAACTTATCCCAGCTTGTTACCTCGTGGTTCCAGCCGAGACCCTGTGCAAGAAATGAGCCGAAAAAAATCATAATGTTAAGCCAGGTCTGTGCGCGGAAGGAAAGCCTTGTGAAAATCCGCTTCGGAAAAAGCAGAAGCCTCACAAGAGGCACCGTAAAGGTAGCAAGAAGATTAAGTGAAAGCAACAGTATATTCTGATTTTCTCTGTCGGTGATTATCATATGCACAAGAACATAAATCTGTATCGCTCTTAATGCCCACCATAAAATATATTCAAAAACCGTAAGCTCTTTTTTAAGACTTCTTATCTCCGAAAGAAGAAAGCCTTTTATTTTATCCACGGCCTACACCTCACTGTTTTTATTTTTTATATATTATCACAGTTTTTTCGACAATAAAAGAGCTGATATGCTTTTGTAATAATTTTTTTCATTTTTTGTAAAGAAAAACACAACCCCCGTTCCAAAATCGGAACGGGGGGTACTGACTGCCATTATGCCATTTCCATTATTTCTCTGATAGGACCTTCAAAATCCTTAGAGATTGACGAGGGAAGCTCGCCGCCCTTGATGAAGGAGCCGAATACCATTCCCTTGTAGTCTGTTGACATCTGGAATTTTGAAATTACATTTGTGAGAGCCTTTTTCTTATCCTCATTTGTAAGATAGGTGCAGTTTTCAAGCACTGCTTCAACCCTGGCTGTTGTTTTAGCAGCAACGGTAAGAGCAAGAGTCTTGCCCTCCTTCTTCACATCGGCATTTACCTTTCTTCCGCCTACGGTTACGCTTACGTCAGCTGAGGTGATATCACGAAGCTTTATGATATAGGTTCTCTTTTCGGGAGAAACGCTTACGTCGCCCTCACCCTTTGCAATTGTGAAGGTAACCTTGCTGCCCTCTTCCTTAACGGTGAAGGCTGTTTTAAGGTAAGCGCCCTGCTGATATGAAAGGGTTTCACCGTCATCCTCATAGAGAGTGAAGGTGTTGTTACCTCTGTAAACAAGAAGCTCAAGAGCCTCGGGGTTGGA
This sequence comes from Acutalibacteraceae bacterium, assembly GCA_045121735.1. Taxonomy (GTDB): domain Bacteria; phylum Bacillota; class Clostridia; order Oscillospirales; family Acutalibacteraceae; genus UBA6857. Next base: position 3,543 of record JBGVGP010000182.1, on the reverse strand, counting down.
GCAGTCGTTTGTTCTGTCATTCACGCTCATAGGAATGATAGCGCCCTGCTTTGCAAGCACGGGGATATTTTCAATATCACGGTACATTCTTACAAGCTTGTTGCCCTCATAAATTCTGCCTGTGAAGATATCGGTATATCTTCCCTCGGGAAGCCATACGTTTACACCTGCAAGGTTTGTATCAGCACTTGTATGCTCGGTGATGGGAGCAACTATCATTTCAGTACCGAAGAAGAATTCGTTTCTGCATTCGTAGGCACTGTTGTCCTCGGGATAATGATAATACATAGGCTCACAGATTGCTCTGCAATCGTTGTGAGTACGGTAGTTCATTGTGTAGATGTAGGGAAGAAGCTTGTGTCTTAAGCGAAGTGCGTCCTTTGCGATACGCTCAACGGGACCGCTGTAATTCCAGGGCTCCTTACCTGCAAACTCGTTGTTTGTTGAATGAAGTCTCATTACGGGGCTGTAAATACCAAGCTGTACCCAGCGCAGATAAAGCTCGTCGTCCTTTTTACCCATACAGTGACCGCCTATATCGTGGCTCCACCAGGGATAAGCAACGTTTGATGCGGTTGCTGTAAAGCCGGGCTGGAAATCAAGGCTCTTCCAGGTCTGTGTTGTGTCGCCGGAGAAGCCGAGAGGATAACGCTGACTGCCTGCACCGCAGAAGCGTGAAAGGATAAGTGGTCTGTGATTATCCTTTGCGTTATCAAGGAAGTGATAGTGGTTAAGCGCCCAGAGGGGGTCAAGACCGGGTGTGTTTGTTCTTGTACCCTGCTGCCAGTCAATCCACCAGAAGTCTACGCCCATTTTTTCAAAGGGACGGTGAAGAATATCAAAATAGTTTTCGGTAAACTTCTTATCGGTAATGTCAAACTTTACAGGCTCCTTTGTTGCAGGGTCCTGACCCATAGCGCGGCACATTTCCTCATACTGGTCCTCAAACCAGCGTACACCCATTGAGGGGTGAATGTTAAAGGTTACATGGTAGTTGTCATCCTTAAGCTTTTTAAGGAAGCCCTCGGGGTCGGGGAAAAGGTCGGTGTTGAAGCTGTAGCCTGTCCAGCCTGTTGACCATACATCGTAAACATATTCCATAAAGTTCTTGTGAGGCATAACCTTATGGCTGTCCTTACCGAATTTTTCTTTTATATTTACCCAGTGCCAGTCCATATCAACGGTTGCAACGGTGATGGGCACCTCTTCATCTCTGAATTTATCCATAAGGTCAAGGTATTCCTCCTGGGTGTATGCCTTGTAGCGGCTCCACCAGTTGGAAAGGGCATAACGGGGTATAAGGGGTACCTTGCCTGTAAGCTTATAAAGTGCAGTTGTTGCACCGATATAGTCATTACCGTAGGCAAAGTAATATTTGTCGCTTTCCTTAAAGTCACGGGGCTTGATTGTACCGTCAGGCTTTATTGCAAGTGTATCACTGTCGTCAAGCACGGCTACACCGTCGCGGGAGCATACACCGTCACCAAGGGTGATAATACCTGCAGTAATATCAAGTGTACGGCAGGTGCCCTTAAGGTTGCCCTTGCTGTAATCGGTAACTGTTCTGCCGTCAATAAGCTTGATGCGAAGCATTTTGCGGTTTTTGAGTGAGTAACGGAAGTTTGCCTTTGTTGTTTTAACTGTAACAATACCGTCCTCTTCTGCTGCTTCAAATTTAGGCTTATCAAAATCACGGAACCATACACTCTGGGTAGGCTCGTCACAGAAGCGGCACTTTGACTGTACCTCTACTCTCAAAAGGCAGGGTGTTATAACAGTAAATCTTGTGTTGCCGAAGACAATAGTGTTGCCCTCGTGAGCAACAGGTGAGCAGTCGATTTTAAAACGCTTTGAATAACTGTCCATAGTATTCTCCTTTTAATATAATTACCGTTAAATTATACATCTGCCCCAATGTAAAGTCAACAATATCCGTTTTAATATTTGATGTACTGCACAGAACCGTCTTATATATGGAAAGAGTAAACAGAGTTTAATACCGATGATTTTTGAATAAGTATTGAATTTTTTTGAATTTCTAATGCTTTGTTAATAAATAGTTAACAATTTAACGAAAAAAATTTGTTAATATGATTATACTAAAATAAAGAAAGGAGAACTGACCATGGATTTCGCAAAGGTATTAGCAGATTGGGCAGCAGCCGCACCTGACGATAACCCCTTCAAGGCTATCGTAGCATGGCTTGCAACAATCGTCGAGTTCATCGCTTCTCTTTAATTCTTAATTAAAAGAACAGGCAACGGCTGTCCTTCGGGGCAGCCGTTGTTTTTTTGCCTCAAGGCTGTAATTAAAATTCCATTTATTAAAAAATATAGAGAATTATTAAAAAAAATTATATGGTTAACATTGAACTAACACTCAGTTAACAAATAATTGATTTATTGTTGGTAAGTTTTTTCTGACTAAAAAAGAAAGGAGTTAACACAATGGATAAGATTCTCGAAGTTGTAAGAGGTTGGTTTGAAGAAAAGGGTTACGGCCAGCTCTTCGATATCATCAAGGGTATTGCTGAATTCATCATGACTCTTTAATCCGCAGCTGCCTTAAGCAGCATTACAGACGGATGAGTTTTTTTCGAAAAAAATTCAAAGAGCACACCTTCGACATTTACGTCGGGGGTGCGCTTTTTTTGTTTAAAGCTTAAATTTTATCACCGTTACTATTGAATTTGTTTTTATGTATGATATAATGCAGTTATGAAAACAAGTGAGGTAATCATTATGAACAATAAACCCGTTACGGCTATAATAGTAGGTGCAGGTCACAGAGCTCTTGTTTACAGTGAGCTTGCAAAGACAAACCCCGAAATGCTTAAAATAGTCGGTGTTGCCGACCCTAACCCCGTAAGAAGAAAAAAGACAATGGAATACTTCGGCTTCGGCGAGGATATGTGCTTTGAATCTGCAGAAGAGCTTGCCAAGGAAGAAAAGCTTGCCGATACAATAATAAACGGCACTATGGATGAGCAGCACATTGAAACTGCCGTGCCCTTGCTTGAAAGAGGCTACGATATGCTTCTTGAAAAGCCCTTTGCTGTAAATGAAAAGGAAATGCGTTACCTTGTTGACGTAGCAAAGAAAAACGGCAGCAAGATTATGATATGCCACGTGCTGCGCTATACCCCCTTCTACTACGGCATCAAGGAAAGAATAGCAAAAGGCGAAATCGGTGACATTATCAACATTCAGACCTGTGAGCACGTTTCCTACCACCACCTTTCAACCTCCTATGTAAGAGGCAAATGGGCAAACAGCGACAAGTGTCACACCTCAATGCTGCTTGCAAAGTGCTGTCACGATATGGACATCATGATGTGGATGATGGCTGAAACCGAGCCCGAAAGAATAACCTCCTTCGGTGGCAAGTATCAGTTCAAGCCCGAAAACGCTCCCGAGGGTGCCGGCACCGTATGCATGAAGGACTGTCCCCATGTTGATACCTGTGTTTATTCAACAAAGCGCCTTTACATAGACCACCCCGACCGTTGGAGCTTTTATGTGTGGGATGCTCTTGAGCATATA
>JBGVGP010000181.1:0-3268 GCA_045121735.1 Acutalibacteraceae bacterium | reverse complement strand
AGAAAATCATTGTTGCTGACGATGAAGCGCTTATAAGAAAGCTTGTAAGTGACTTTTTGAAAAAAAGCGGCTATGAGGTTATTGAAGCCGAAGACGGCGACCAGACCCTTGAGCTTTTTAAAAATTTCCGTGACAGTGTTGACCTTATTATCCTTGATATAATGATGCCCGGTCTCAACGGCTGGGAGGTATGCAAGAAAATACGCGAAAGCTCTTCAGTGCCTGTTATTATGCTGACAGCAAGAAGTGAGGAGTTTGACGAGCTTACCGGCTACGAGGCAGGTATTGACGACTATGTTACAAAGCCCTTCAGTCCCACTATTCTTGTTAAAAGAGTTGAGGCTGTATTAAGAAGAGCCTCAGGCTCAAAGCCCAGCCATGAAAAGCAGTTCAGTGAGCTTACCTTTAACGATGACGCTCACGAGGTACGCCTTTACGGAGAGGAAATTGAGCTTACCTTAAAGGAATACAACATTCTTAAAAAATTCCTTGATGCTCCCGGAAGAGTATTCAGCCGTGAGCAGCTGCTTGACAGCATCTGGGGCTACGATTTTACAGGTGACATACGTACCGTTGACTCACACGTTGCACGCTTAAGAACAAAGCTTGGCTCCTGGGGTAACAAGCACCTTAAGACCGTATACGGAATCGGTTATAAAATAGAGGAAGCATAAAATGATAAGACGAAAAAGCCAGACGGCTACCTTCAAAAGGCGTTTTTCGGTTGTTACATTTGTTGCAATTTTTCTTTGCGTTGTAATATTCTCCGTAGTACAGTTTTATCTTATGGATGATATTTTTGCCTTTGCTGCCAGAGTGTCAATGCTTGAGGCCGCTACTGAAATTGCGGAAATTGACTTTACTGACAAGAATGCACTGCCCGTTATTTCAGACTTTGAAACCAAAAGAGGCATTTACATTGAGGTTTATGGCAAGGACGACAGCCTTGTTTATACAACACAGGGTAACGACTATGTGTATGACCCTGAGAACAGTCAGCAGTCAGCCCTCAACCCCCGAAATATGAAGATACTTACGCATCATGACCGTGAGGACGGAAGCTATTTTGAAATGCGAGAAGAGGTATACGCTACTGCGCGCTACATAGTTTACGGCAGCTTTTTTGACGAGGGTAAATCACTGCAGATTTATTACCCTGTTGACAATATAAAAGAAAGCGCCGAGGTTGCAAGTGATGCACTTTTCGTGCTTAGTATCATTGCTCTTGTGCTTTACTATGCTGCCGCGTATTTCTTTGCGGTCGCCTTCAGTAAGCCTATTATTACTATAAACGCTACAAGTAAAAAAATTGCCGAGCTTGATTTCAGCCAGAAATGTCCCTCCTTCAGAATTTCGGAGCTTGACGAACTGAGTAAGAGCATCAACACGCTCTCGACCTCTCTTGAAAATGCGCTTAACAGCCTCAAAATAGAAAACGAACAGCTTGAGCACGACATTGAAAAGGAGCGTTCACTTGAAAAAGCAAGACGAAACTTTGTTGCCAATGCCTCCCACGAGCTGAAGACTCCCATTTCTATCATTCAAGGCTATGCAGAGGGAATGAAATACGGCATAGGCTGTGATTCCACAGAGGAATTCTGTAACATAATTATTGACGAAGCCGAAAAGATGAACACCCTTATAGTCAAGCTTCTTGAATTTCTTCATATCGGCTCGGGTGAATTCTCCCTTTCGGTTCAGAATTTTTACCTTGACGAGCTTCTTATGAGTCACCTTGGCTCCTTAGAGCAGCTTTATCAGGATAAGAATATTTCTCTTCAAACCGCTATAGGCACTAACCTTTATGCAGAGGGTGACCCGACGCTTCTGAAAATAGTATTTAACAACTATATTTCAAATGCATTGAGTCACGCAGATTTTGAAAAGATAATAAAGGTAAGCGTTACGGAAAATGATGAGCTTTATACCGTTACTGTTTTTAACACAGGTAAGCCGATTGACGAGGCAGACATAGACAATCTGTGGCAGAGCTTTTACCGTGCCGATAAAGCTCACAGCCGTGCAGAAGGCCGCTTTGGTCTGGGCCTTTCAATTGTTGCTTCAATTCAGGAGCTTCACAAGCAGAGCTACAGTGTTAGAAATACCGAAAACGGTGTTGAATTCAGCTTTACGGTTAAAAAGGCAAAAAGATAGAAAAAATGTCATTGTGCAAAAAAGCGCAATGACATTTTTATTTTAATCGTTATAAATTATGCTCGCATTCGTAAATGAATGGTCATAGTCTATAAGCACGTCAAGCACGTATTCATCCTCTATTTTCTTGCTTGATTTAACTCCGCGGTAATAATAGCTGTAGCTTTCGTCCGTCATGCCGTAGCCGAAGAAGACGTTTATTGTGTGCATATTCTCGCCAAAGCAATATAAGCTGAGCTCATTGGGCTTAACGGAGCCTGAGCCACCGTCAAAAACAAGCCTCGAGTCAAACAGCTTATCCTTATAAAACGAAGCCATTATTACGCCGCCGTCATGCTCCACAAGGTAAAAATAGTAATCGCCCTTTCTCTGCTGCTTTACAATATGCAGATTTTCAATATCATCATAGATATTGTCAAAGCCTTCTTCAACCTTGCTGAGAATTTTTTCTTCATCGTTCATAGGAAAAGAGTGCAAAAAATCATAGCCCGGATAAGATGCCGCCATAAGAATTGAAAAAGCAAAAACCGGAATTAAAACTATAATAAGTACGGCCGCGCAGATTTTCCACCTGCGGTTACCCTTTTTCATTGTTTTTACAATAACCTCATCTGAAGCAGGGACTATGCTTTCCTTTTCAATTTTTTCACCCTTGAGAATTTCAACAACGGAAACCTCAAGTGCTTCTGCTAAAGGCTCGAGCATTGAAATATCCGGTGCGCTTCTTCCCGTCTCCCATTTTGAAACTGCCTTATCAGTTACATTGAGTCTTTCGGCAAGCTGCTTCTGATTAAGACCGAGCTCCTTGCGCCTTTGACTGATGAAGATACCGGTAAGCTTGTTATTCATAAAATCAACTCCTTTTGTGTCTCAACAATAACACAAAGCAGGGCAAATGTCACCCTACCGGTGGTAGAATAGGGCTTATTTTAAAAATTCTACCGATAAATAACAAGCACCGCCACGGTTTTAATGCCACGGCGGTGCAATTAACTGTTTTTTTGCTTGTTTTATTCTTCTTCAACCTTGAAGCCCTTTTTGATAAGGAAGTAAAGGGGCACAAAGGTAAGCACTGCTACAATTGCCGCATAAAGGAACATGCTCTTTGCAGGTA
>JBGVGP010000180.1:0-9619 GCA_045121735.1 Acutalibacteraceae bacterium | reverse complement strand
ACAAAGGTTAGCCATTCTTACAACGCCGCCTGAAATAACTGCCATTGCCTCAACCTTACCTGCATCGTGGGTCTGCTCCCAGATGTGTGCACGGTAGCGGTTGTCAATTTCCTTAACAATCTGATGAATTCTGGGAAGAAGAGTTCTGAAGAGGTCCTCGGGCCAGCATTCAAGTGCTTCCTTCATAACGGTGTGGTTGGTGTATGCAGCAGCCTTTGTAACAATAGCCCAGGCATCGTCCCAGCCGTAGCCGCACTCGTCAAGAAGAATACGCATAAGCTCGGGTATTGAAAGGGTGGGATGTGTATCGTTTATATGGATTGCATTTTTAACTGCAAAGTTTTCCATTGAAATGTTGTGACGAAGATGTCTTGCAACAATATCCTGAACAGAAGCTGATACAAGGAAATACTGCTGCTTGAGACGGAGGCTCTTACCCTCATAGTGGTTGTCGGAGGGGTAAAGAATCTTGCTGATTACCTCTGCCATAGCCTGCTGCTCCATAGCCTTCATATACTGACCCTGGTCAAAAAGGTGCATATCAAGTGCAGGTGCAACGCTCTTCCAGAGACGCAGGATGGAGATACCTCTGCCGTCCTTACCGCTTACGTACATATCGTAGGGCACAGCTCTTATGGTCTGTGTGTTTCTGTATTCAACGCTGTGGTAGTGGTTATCCCAATTGTCGATAACCTCACCGCCGAAGCGTACCTCTACAGTGTCCTTCTCTTTGGGACGAAGCCATACCTCACCGCCGGGAAGCCAGAAGTCGGGAAGCTCTGTCTGCCAGCCGTCAACAAGCTTCTGCTTGAATATGCCTGCCTCGTAAAGAATACTGTAGCCCATACCGTAGAAGCCCTGTGTTGCAAGACCGTCAAGGTAGCATGCGGCAAGTCTGCCGAGACCGCCGTTACCGAGGCCTGCATCGGGCTCACAGTCATAAAGCTTATCAAGCTTGATGCCCATATCCTTAAGTGCAGCGGCAAAGGTGCTTGTAAGGTTAAGGTTGTAAAGGTTGTTCTTGAGTGAACGGCCCATAAGGAATTCCATGCTCAAATAGTAAATCTTCTTTGAGTCTGCCTTATCTGCGTCCTTGCGGAACTCGCGCACGCCCTCGTGCATAAGGTCTTTTACTATCATAGCAACGGACTTATAATACTGTTCGTTTGTTGCTTCCTCAGGTGAAACACCGAAGTAATGTGAAAGCTTGCCGACAATTAAGTCCTTTGCTTGCTTCTTAGAAAGTGTATAATTCATAAAAACCTCCAAATTTTTCCATAAAAAGGCTGGATTTTTCTGTTTGATATGGTTATTTTATACTAAAATTAAAGAAAAATCAACACTAACAGAGCATTTTTTTGGCCCTCTGTACGGCTTTTGTTCAGATTTTATTAAAATTTGCTGCCTTAACAGTATATTTTTAAAAGCAGCAGATAAGAACGGCTTTTAGGAAATGTGGATTTTCAACATGGCATAAACAGGGTTTTCAACGCTTTTTTAGCTCAAAAACCTTGATTTTAAAGGGTTTATCCACTTTTTCCACATAGTTATCCACATTTGGTTGTTGAAAAGAATGTGGAATTTGTTGAAAAACGCCATCGGCAAACAGTACAAAAATATAATAAAAAGTTCTGCCAAATTGATGAAGTTAAGAGAATTTCAGCCCCCGTATTTTCGTATATTTTTCCTTGGTATATATGTGAAGCTGCAATACAAAAATAAAAGAGAGAAAAAACAAGGAGGAGCTTATGATAAAGGGAATAAACCGACAGGTGGTTGAGGTCCGTGACACGGGCAATGAATGCTTTGAAAGAATACTGTTTTTTGTAAAGCCCGAATATGCAGGCATGAGTGAGGGCAAAATCCGTGAAAGGGCAGGTCTTGCCGCCAAGGGAGCGACACAGCCGCCACCGACAAGGGTCAAAAAAAGCAAGGCTTCAGAGGCGCTTAAAATCACCCTGAGCCTTCTTACGGGCATTGCCGTAGGTATAGTTATAAGTCTTGTAGTAAGGTAGGGGCCGAGGCGTACGAGGTAAAACAGATGATATAAAGCATAAAAAAGCACCCCGAAGGGTGCTTTTCTTAATACAATTAATATTCAATAGTGTACTCTTCAAGAACAGTCATATCTGCCTTTGCATTGAGTGTGCCGAGCATCTTGATTACGATGTCCATAGTGTAGTTGTAATCAAACTTTGAATATGTCATGTTGCCTGTTGCCTTGTCAATCTTTACAGTTGCTGTGCAATTGTAGTAGAAGAGCTCACAACTCTGGAAGCCGGGTGCATTGTTTGCAATATCGTCAATATTCATTGTCCAGAAGATTGAGGCTACACCCTCACCTGAACGGTAAACGGGGTTCTGCTGATCCTTCATCTTGATGTCGATAACATATTCTGTGCCGTTATCTGTGCAGGTGATGGTGTCAACATACTCTACCTTAAGCTTACTTGCAAAGTCTGTACCGCTTACGGGATACTTTTCCTTAACTGCTTGTGTGCCTTCGTAAACCTGGGGCTCCATGTTGGGCTTAACAAACTTTGCAATTGCGCCGTCTGCAAGTGACTGAAGTGCTGAAGGAACCTCAAGCTTGTTGATTCTCATATCCTGGTAGTTTCTTGTAGCTCTTTTAGCAGTTGTCTTGATTTTGCCTGCTGATTCATTATAGAGAGCAACGATTTCCTCGGGAGTTGAGGGTACGCCTGTTGAGGGAGCAGCTGCTGCGGTTGTGGTTTCGAGTGCTGCTGCGGTTGTGTCAGCGGGTGCTGCAACGGTTGTTGTCTGGGGCGCTGCAGTTGTGGTTTCGGGAGCTGCAGTTGTGGTTTCGGGAGCAGCTGTTGTTGTATCGGGTGCTGCTGTGGTTGTAGCTACAACCTCTACAGCCTCAGTTTTGCTTGTGTTGGTTGCTGCACCGATAAGGTAGCCTGTGCCGAAAAGCATAATGATTGAAAGAGCAATGCAGAGACCTTTTTTTGTTGTCTCATCAAAGCTCTTGAAGAAATCCTTGAATGAATTCATTTTTTGTATCTTCCTTTCTTTTGTGATTGGTTATATTTGTAATCATGCCAATTATAGTACATTATGGTAAAATGTGCAAGTGCAATGTTGATATTTATTTGAAAAAATAAAAATTATATATATTTGTATAGGCTTTTTATTTAAAAAGAGGATATTTATATAGAAAAAAGCTTACGGGTATGCTATAATAAATTAGTTAACGACTTTTCTGAAAGGATTTATCTTTATAATATGGATACAAAAAAGAAGAGACTCGGCAGAATTCCTGCTCTTCCGAAGAAAACGCAGTATATATGGTGGGCCTGCAGGCTTTCACTTTTTATATGGGGTGTGTGGGGAATGCTCCACGGCTACACCTCGGAGTTTATACAGGCAACCTTTGCTATAATTTTTACTCACCTTTGGGATATGTTTCAGCTTTTCGGCGGTATGTCCTTTATAAAAAAGGTGCCCTATTATCTGCAGACAATGCTCAACGTGTTTATATGCCTTGCCTGTGTTGTGGGAACAACGCTCAACACCCGTACATCTTTTGACGGTGTTGATATTCCCGAGCATATTTTCGCAGGCTATCTTGCAACCACGGGTGCATTTATAATTTCGGGCATTATGCAAAAGGATAAGCACCCCATCAAGGTTTCAGTGCAGGCACTTTTTGCAATGGGCTGCGGTGTTATGCTGCTTGTCGGCTGGGAATTTTACGAGTTTACAATGGACAGGCTTTACGGCTTTGTTATGCAGCACGGTCAGAAGCCCTACGCCTACGGACTTACGGATACAATGGTTGACCTTATGCTCGGCTCGGGCGGATGTCTTGCGGCAATGTTTATCGAAGCCTTCCGTAAGGTAGGTCTTTTCGGCGAGGGCAAGGAAGAAAGACGCAAGGCCTGGCTTGAGGAAAGAGAAGCAGTTAAAAAAGAAAAAGCACTTCAGAAGCTGAAGGAGAATGAGGGATAAATGAAGCTCAAGGATATTTTAAAGGGTATTGAATACAGCATCAGCGGTTGTGATAATACTGATGTTACGGATATAGCCTATGATTCACGTAAGGCAGGACAGGGCATAGCCTTTGTCTGCCTTAAGGGTGCTTTTGCCGACGGGCATAAGTATGCTATGAGTGCGTGGGAAAAGGGCAGCAGAGTATTTATCTGCAGCGATGAAATTGAGGTAGGTGAGGACTGCGTTGTTGTAAGGGTAGAGGATACAAGAGCCGCCCTTGCTTTAATGAGCTGCAACTTCTTCGGTCACCCCTCAAGAGAAATGAAGATAATAGGTATTACGGGCACAAAGGGTAAAACCACCGTTGCCCATATAGTGAAAAGCGTGCTCGAGGCAGGCGGCGTTATGACAGGCATCATCGGTACTGTCGGCGCACGCTTCGGTGATACCGTGCTTCCTACGGTCAACACCACACCCGAAAGCTACGAGCTTCAGAAAATGTTCCGACAGATGGCAGACGGTGGCTGTAAGGCGGTTGCTATTGAGGTTTCCTCGCTGGGGCTCAAGGCGCACCGTACCGACGGCACAGAGTTTGCAGTAGGTGTGTTCACGAATCTTTATCCCGACCATATAGGCACAAACGAGCACGAAAGCTACGGAGAATATGCCTATTGGAAAACACAGCTTTTCCCCTTGTGTAAAACCTCTGTTATAAATTCTGACGACCCCTTTTCACCCGTTGTTATAAAGGCCTGTGCAGGTGAGGTTATCACCTACGGTGCTGACAGTAGGGCTGACTACAGACTTATTTCAAGCGAAAAGATTAAATTTGACGGTAAGCTCGGTATGAGCTTTGAATGTGAGCAGAAGAGTGAAAAGGCAGAATTCAGAATTTCACTGCCCGGTGATGTGAATGCTTCAAATGCCCTTGTTGCCCTTGCCGTTGCCGATATTTTCGGTATAGGAGAAGAGGAAAAGGCAAAGGGTCTTGCATCGGTGTTTGTAAAGGGCAGAGGTGAAATGCTCAGCCTTGACAGCGACTTTACCGTTATAATTGACTATGCTCATAACGGTGTAAGCCTTAAAAGTATAATAGAAACCGCAAGGTCCTATGAGCACAACAGAATAGTTACCCTTTTCGGCTCCGTTGGCGGAAGAACAGAATGCCGCCGTGAGGAGCTCGGCACAGTATCGGGCAGATTTTCTGACCTTTCGGTTATAACTAGTGACGACCCGAATTTTGAGGACCCCCGTAAAATCTGTGATGAGATTGCAGCCTACTGCAAGGCACAGGGCGGTGAATATGTAATTATCCCCGACAGAGCAGAGGCTATTGAATATGCCGTGCTCAATGCACAGAAGGGTGACATAATTATCCTTGCCGGTAAGGGACATGAGGAGACAATGAAAATCTGCGGTGAAAGCGTTCCCTTTATTGAAAAGGACGAGGTTTTGAAGGCAATGCAGAAAAGGGTCGAATAAGGTGAAGATATGAAAAATGCAGTTAAAGTCAAAAGTGAATACGGTAAATATTTTTTCGTATACTTTGTAGGTAACGGTGAGGGCGAGGAAAGACTTCACTTTGCCGTAAGTAAAAACGGCTATGATTTTAAGCCTCTCAACGGTAATAAGGCAGTTATCACTCAGCTCAAGGGCAAAAAATGTGTGCGTGACCCCTATGTGTTCAGAGGTGCAGACGGCAAGACCTACATAATCGGCACGGATATGAAATGCGAGGAGGGCTGGGAATCAAACCACGCCCTTGTAACATGGTGCTCTGATAACCTTACCGACTGGTACGGTGAAACTATCATCGACATAAAGGACCTTGGCGAAAAATATAAGAACACCACAAGAGCCTGGGCACCTCAGGCAATGTGGGACGAAGGTAAGCAGGCTTATATGCTCTATTGGGCACATTCAACCAAGGAGCATAACACGGCAGGCATGTATTATGCCTATTCAAAGGATATGAAGACTCTTATCACCGAGCCGAAGCCTCTTTACTGCCGTGAAGGTATACAGACAATTGACGGCGATATTATATATAATGAAAAGGAAAAGCTTTATTTTCTTTTCTTTAAGCACGATGAGGACCAGACGATTGCCTACGTGACAAGTGAAAATATGAACGGCCCCTATGAGGATAAGCCTGTTGTTGTTTCTCTTGCACCAAGCGGTGTAGAGGGCAGTCAGGTTTACCCCGTAAACGGCACCGACACATATATAATGATTATGGACGAATACGGTAAGGGACGCTTCTTTATGCAGCAGACGGAAAATCTTCGTGACTATCTCCCCGTTGCAAGAGAGGATTACTCAATGGACTTTTCACCCCGACACGGCTCAATTATGGCTATAACCGACGAGGAATATGACAGACTTGTTGAGAGATACGGGGTTTGAGTAGTAAGTAGTGAGTAGTAAGTAGTAAGGGGCGAGACAATGCCCAATTCGCAATTCGCAATGCGCAATTACCCCTCTCCGTCAATGCTTCGCATTGCCACCTTTTCTTCCGGAAACGGGAACCCCTTTGTCCCTTCGGGACATTTCCCCTAACAGCGGAATCTCCCCAAAGGAGAGGCAAGGAAATACTAACTTGTAATGAGTTGCTAAAATGAGTTTAAGTAGTAAGGGCCGAGTATATTGCCGTGTCAGCGGATACTATAACAGATATAAAAAGGAATGATAGATATTTATAAGGCAGTAATTTTTGATCTTGACGGTACACTTCTTGATACCCTCGGTGATTTGCACGCAGCTGTAAATCACGCACTTGATGAATTCGGCTTTCCCGAAAGAAGCCTTGACGAGGTGAGACGCTTTATCGGTAACGGTGTTGTAAAGCTTATGCAGCGCTCAACGCCTGAGGGCATCGATGAGGAAACGGATAAAAAATGTCTCGACTCTTTCAGAAAATATTATCTTGCCCATATGCAGGATATGACAGCGCCCTATGAGGGCGTTATTCCTCTTATAGAAAAGCTTCGTGAAAGGGGAATTAAAACGGCTGTTGTTTCCAATAAGCTTCATCAGGCAGTATATGAGCTTTGCCTTGATTACTTCCCCGGTCTTATTGACGAGGCGATAGGTGTAAGCGTTGAAGCAGAGCGTAAGCCCTCTCCCGTTAATGTATATAAGGCGCTTGAAAAAATGGGAGCTTCGGCCGATGAGTGTATTTATATAGGCGACAGTGAGGTTGACGTGCAGACCTCTCTTAATGCAGGTGTAAAATGCATAGGTGTAACATGGGGCTTTCGTAGCCGTGAGGAGCTTATCAGCGCAGGTGCAGAAATCATCTGTGACAGCTGTGATGATATTTTGGACATAATTGTTAATTGACAAGTAAATTCACATATAATATAATTAAAAAGAAATATAATAAAAGGAGAACAGAAATGAGAACAATTCTTAACCTTAATAAGGATTGGCTTTTCAAAAAGCCCTCCGAGGATGCAATTGCAATAGACCTTCCCCATTCATGGAACAGCGTTGACGGTCAGGACGGCGGCGCTGACTATTTCAGAGGTACATGCCGTTACACAAAGACTCTTAAAAAGGCAGAGCTTCCCGAAAGCGACTGCTACTATCTTGAAATCCGCGGTGCAAACTCATCAGCTGACGTTTTTGTCGGCGGTGAAAAGCTTGCACACCACGACGGCGGCTACAGCACCTGGAGAGTAGACATCACAAAGCACATCAAGGATGAAACAGTGATTGAAATTGATGTTGACAATTCTCCCAATGACAGAGTATATCCCCAGATGGCTGACTTTACCTTCTACGGCGGTATTTACAGAGATGTTAACCTTATCTGCGTACCCGAAAGCCATTTTGACCTTGACTATTACGGCACACCCGGTCTCAAGGTAACACCCGAAATCAAGGGTAAGGACGCTGAAATTGAAATTGAAGCATACCTTACAAATAAGAAGGACGGACAGGCTCTTCGCTATACTATATATAATGCAGAGGGCGAGGCTGTTGCAACAAAGACAACCGACGACGATGACGAGGATTTCGACATCAAGGGCGTTCACCTCTGGCACGGCAGAAAGGACCCCTATCTTTACACTGCAAAGGTAGAGCTTCTTGACGGCGACAAGGTAATTGACGAGGTAAGCACACGCTTCGGATGCCGTACCTTTAAGATTGACCCCAACGAGGGCTTCTTCCTTAACGGTGAAAAGTATCCCCTTCACGGTGTTTCACGCCATCAGGACAGATGGGGCATCGGTAACGCTCTTCTTCCCGAGCATCACAAGGAGGATATGGAGCTTATCTGTGAGGTAGGCGCAAACACAATCCGTCTTGCACACTATCAGCATGACCAGTATTTCTATGACCTTTGCGACGAAAAGGGTATGGTAATCTGGGCTGAGATTCCCTATATTTCACAGCATATGGCAACAGGCCGTGAAAATACAATTTCACAGATGAAGGAGCTCATCACACAGAACTACAACCACGCTTCAATCGTTGTATGGGGTCTTTCAAACGAAATCACAATGCACGGTGCAGCTGACCCTGACCTTATTGAAAACCACAGAATCCTTAACGACCTCTGTCACAAGATGGACAAGACAAGACTTACAACAATCGCTTGTCTTACAATGTGTGACCCTGACAGCGAGTACGTAAAGATTCCCGACGTTATCTCCTACAATCACTACTTCGGCTGGTACGGCGGTGAGGCCTCAATGAACGGTCCCTGGTTCGATAAATTCCACAAGAATCATCCCGACACTCCTATCGGCTGCAGTGAGTACGGCTGTGAAGCACTTAACTGGCACACCTCAAAGCCTGCACAGGGTGACTACACCGAGGAATATCAGGCATATTATCACGAGGAGCTTATCAAGCAGCTCTTTACAAGAGAGTTCATCTGGTCAACTCACGTATGGAATATGTTTGACTTCGGCGCTGACGCACGTCAGGAGGGCGGTGAAAACGGTCAGAACCACAAGGGCCTTGTTACAATGGACAGAAAGTATAAGAAGGACTCCTTCTATGCTTACAAGGCATGGCTTTCAGATGAGCCCTTTGTACACCTTTGCGGCAAGAGATATATTGACCGCGTTGAAGCAGTGACAAAGGTAACTGTTTACTCAAACCTTCCCGAGGTTGAGCTTTTTGCAAACGGTAAGAGCCTTGGCAAAAAGACTGCAGCAGACCACTTCTTCTATTTCGATGTTCCCAATGAGGGTGAAACCGTTCTCGTTGCTGTAGCAGGTGACTGCAAGGATGAGGGCACAATCAAAAAGGTTGACAAAATCAATGAGGAGTACGTATTCAAGGAGAAGGGTGCAATCCTTAACTGGTTTGACATTACCGAGCCCGAAGGATACCTCAACATCAACGATAAATTCTCAACAATCTGCAAGCCCTTCAAGGGTAAGCTTGCAACCCTTTCCTTTGTTCTTCTTCTGCTTAAAAAGTTCAAGGGCACAAAGAAGGGTGACGACAAGGGCGAAAAGAAAAAGGGCGGCGGAATGCCCGGTGGCATAAAGCCCTCCAAGGAGCTTCTGCAGATGGCAGGCGCCTTCACACCTCTTCGTACTGCAAACCTCATCGGTGCAATGGAGGTTAAGATTACCAAGGAAGAGCTTCTTGCACTTAACGCAAAGCTTAACAAGATTAAGGCACCGAAGGAATAATAGTA
>JBGVGP010000179.1:0-5117 GCA_045121735.1 Acutalibacteraceae bacterium | reverse complement strand
ACATTTATTTTTTAATGTCAAAAAGCCTTGCAAAAAGCGTGATTTTAGTATAAAATATATTAGTTGTATTGTACAATAGCGGAGGTTTCGCTTTATTTTAATGTAAAGGTGAAATAAATGAACAAAAAGCGTATTTTATCTTTGGTGATAGTGCTGATAATTGCCGTCTCTTGTTTCGGTCTTGGAATTTACAGCTACGACCGTGAAAAAAAGTACCCCTTTGCCGAAAAAAATTCCTATGCTATGGGCACGATTGTTTCGCAGAAGGTTTACGGAGATTACAGCGCAACGCACATTGACAAGGGTAAGCTTCTTATAAGCTCAGTGGAAAATGTTATTTCAAGAAACATTGACTCTTCAAGGATAAGTAAGCTCAATAATGAGGGCACCGTAACAGACGGTGATACGGCAAAAATTATTTCACAGTGCATTGAGCTTAACGAAAAAACAGACGGAGCCTTTGACGTGACCGTAGGTACAGTTGTTGACCTTTGGGATTTCGGCGGAGACAACGAGGGCATTCCCTCAAGTGCTGAGCTCAAAAAGGCGCTTTCCGCTACAGGCTCACTTGAAATTTCGGGCAACACAGTAAAGCTCGGTAAGGGTGCAGAGGTTGATCTCGGTGCCGTAGGTAAGGGTCTTGCCTGCGACAGCGTTATTTCACTTTACAAGGCAACAGAGGAATGCAAGGGCGCAGTTGTTTCCGTCGGCGGAAGCATCGGCTGCTTCGGCACCTCAAATAAAAAGGGTGACCCCTGGCGTATAGCCGTACGCCATCCCAGAAGTGAAAACGAGTTCCTCGGCATACTCAGTCTCAAGGAGGGTTTTGTTTCCACAAGCGGAGACTATGAAAAGTTCTTTATGAATGACGGTGAGCGTTATCATCATATACTTGATGCGAGAACAGGCTATCCTGCCTCCTCGGGTCTTATATCGGTAACGGTTATATGCGATAACGGCTTTTTGTCCGATGCCCTTTCAACGGCCTGCTTTATCCTCGGTGAGGAAAAGTCCAAGGAGCTTCTCAGCGAATACAACGCCTCGGCAATTTTTGTTGATGAGGAAATGAACATCACTACGGTGGGAGAGGCTGACTTTGAAAAATATTAAGGAAATTCTGAAAAGGCTTAAAAAAGGTGATTATGCCGTTGTGCTTATCACGGTTTTTATAAGCGGTCTGCTTTTTGCCTTCTCTTTTTCATCGGGTGAAAAAATGCGAGCAGAGGTCTATCTCGACGGTGAGTCCTTTGCGGTTATAAATCTCTATGAGGTTGAGGCGCCGCATCAGATTACCGTAGGCAACTGCACACTGCTTATTGAAAATGACGGCGTTACCTTTGCTTCCTCCGAATGTGAGGACAGGCTTTGCATAAACAGAGGCAAGCTGAAAAAAGCAGGTGACACAATGGCCTGTGTGCCTGAAAGGGTAAGCGTTGTGCTGCGTGCAGAAAAAAACGAAGCCGATGCAATAGTATTTTAAGGTGATAGAATGAGTAAAAAGGTTGCCTTTTTCGGTATACTCGGGGCGCTTTGTCTTGTGCTCGGATTTTTTGAAAGCGTTCTGCTTCCGGAAATTCCGTTTTTGCCGCCGGGTGCAAAATTGGGTCTTTCAAATCTTGTTACAATGTATGCCTCGGCAACGGCAGGATTTGCAGGCGGATTATATATAGTATTGATTAAAACACTTTTCGCCCTTATAACAAGGGGCTCTGTTGCGGCTTTTATGAGCCTTTGCGCAGGAATGCTCAGCCTTGCTGTGCTTTGCCTTATGCTTAAAAAAGAGGGAACACTGTTTTCCTTTTTCGGCATCGGCATTGCCTCGGCAGTGATGCACAATATGGGGCAGCTTATTGCCTCGTGCATTGTAACGGGCACGGCAGAGCTTATTAATTACGGTAAATATCTTCTGATTTTCGCCCTTATAACGGGGTCGGTCACAGGCATAATGCTTTTGCTTATTATGCCAAGACTTAAGAAAATCGGTAGTTTTTATAATGTACACAATGAAAATATAACATAAAGGAGTTGGAAAAAAGCATGAGCAAAACAGTTCGTGGTGTGCTTAAGGCTGTCAGACAGGGTCGCGGCGGCGTAAGCGTTTCTCACAACAAGAACACGGCAGAAATGCCCGTGGAAAGAATGCCTGTACCGGCAAAGGTTGTTCTTCCTATGCAACAGCATATAGGTGCCCCCTGCGCCCCCACAGTAAAGGTGGGCGACATTGTTGCAGTAGGTCAGGTAATCGGTGACAGTCAGAGCTTCGTTTCTGCACCTATTCATGCAACTGTTTCAGGTAAGGTTACCGCGGTAGGCGACGTACGTCTTGCAAACGGCCTTATCACAAAGGGTGTAACAATTGAAAGTGACGGTGAAATGAGACTTTATGAGGGCATCACACCTCCCACAGTAACCAACAAGGCAGAGCTTGCAAAGGCAGTTCGCGAATCAGGTCTTGTAGGTCTCGGCGGTGCAGGCTTCCCCTCACACGTAAAGCTCAACGTACCCGACGATAAAAAGATTGATACTCTTATCATCAACGCAGCTGAATGTGAGCCTTACATCACTGTTGACTACCGTGAGTGTATTGACAATGCTGAATACGTGCTCAAGGGATGTGAGCTTGTAAGCGATATTCTCGGTATCCCCAACGTTGTTATTGCTATTGAGGATAACAAGCCCAAGGCTTTTGAGATTATGAAGGAAATCTGTGACCGTGATAACGATAAGGGTGACAGAATCAAGCTTATGACTCTTGAATCAAGATATCCCCAGGGTGCTGAAAAGATGATGGTGCTTTCTGCAACAGGCAGAAGAGTGCCTCCCGGAAAGCTTCCTGCAGATGTAGGCTGTATTGTTATGAACGTAGCTTCAATTGCCTTCATTGCAAGATATGTTGAAACAGGTAAGCCTCTTGTTTCACGCTCAATCACCGTTGACGGCGGTGCTATCAGAGAGCCCAAGAACATCCGTGTGCCCATCGGTACAAACATCGGTGATATTATTGACTTCTGCGGCGGCTTCAAGTCAGAGCCCAGAAAGCTTATTTCAGGCGGTCCTATGATGGGTATTGCTATCTGCGGTACAGATGCTCCTATCTGCAAGCAGAACAACGCAATTCTTGCCTTTGACGATAATAAGGATATTATCAAAAAGGAAAGAGACTGTATCCGTTGCGGCAAGTGTGTAGACGTTTGTCCTATGAGCCTTATGCCCACAGTTATCGAGCGCTACGCTAAAATCAAGGATGCAGAAAGCCTTAAGGAAAGCGGCATTATGGTTTGTATGGAATGCGGCTCATGCTCATGGGCATGTCCCTCAGGCAGACCTCTTGTTCAGTATATGAGACTTGCAAAGCAGGTTTTAAGAGAGGAGAGTGCAAAATAAATGGCTAAAAAATTAACCGTAAGTGCATCACCTCACGTGCGCTCAAAGGAAACAGCCTCAGGCATTATGCTTGACGTTATTATAGCTCTTTTACCTGCTCTTGTAATGAGCGTGGTATACTTCGGCCTTCGTGCCCTTGTGCTTACAATGACCTGTGTGGTTTCATCAGTAGGTGCAGAATTCATAAGCAGAAAGGTTATGAAAAGAAGCAACACCGTCGGTGACCTTTCAGCTGTTGTAACAGGTATTATCCTTGCCTTTAACCTTCCCGCAACACTTCCCTTGTGGATGGCAGTTGTAGGCAGTGTATTTGCAATTGTTGTTGTAAAGCAGATGTTCGGCGGTGTAGGTCAGAACTTTGTTAACCCTGCAATGACTGCAAGAATCGTTCTTATGGTATCCTTCCCCACCGCTATGGCACAGTGGGTTGCTCCCTTCACAGACACCTGGGCAGCAGATGCAGTTACAACTGCAACTCCCATGGCTTCACTTGCAGCAGTCAAGGGCGGTGACCTTGCTATGGCAGCAGAGCTTCCTTCACTTGTTGATATGTTTATCGGTAAGCACGGCGGCTCAATGGGCGAGGTTTGCTCCGTTGCTCTTATCTGCGGCGGTATTTACCTTCTTTTAAGAAGGGTTATTTCTCCCGTTATCCCCTTTGCCTTTATCGGCACAGTTGCTGTTTTCATGCTTCTTGCAGGTAAGGGTAACCTTGAATATGTTGCTTACGAGCTTCTCGGCGGCGGCCTTATGCTCGGTGCATTCTTTATGGCAACAGACTACTCAACATCACCCCTTAATAAAAAGGGCAAGCTTATCTTCGGTATCGGCTGCGGTCTTATTACAAGCGTAATAAGAATCTTCGGCTCACTTCCCGAGGGTGTATCCTTCTCAATTATTCTTATGAACATCCTTGTTCCTCACATTGAGAATATGACCAAGTCCAAGCCCTTCGGTACAGTCAAGGAGAAAAAGGAGGAGGCAAAGGCATGAAAAAAATAAGCTTTAAGGATATTGTTGTTCCTGCTGCAGCTCTTCTTATCTTCTGCCTTGTGGCAACTGCTCTTCTTGCAGGTACAAACCTTATCACAAAGGATAAAATTGCTCAGAACGCTGTTGAAACCGAAAAGGCAAGCCGTATGGTTGTTCTCCCCGAGGGCGCACAGTACGGTGAGGTTGAAACACTCGAAAGCGGACTTACCGTGTGTGAGGGTAAAACAGCTGAGGGCGAAACCGCAGGCTATGTTTTCACCTCAGGTGCAAAGGGCTACGGCGGTACAGTTCTTGTAATGGTCGGCATCAATACTGAAGGCACCGTTACAGGCATTGAAATTCTTTCCCACGCTGAAACTCCCGGTCTTGGCGCAAATGCCACAAAGGAAAGCTTCAAGGAAAGATTCATCGGTAAAAGCGGTGAGCTTACCGTTGACAAAAACTCAAACGACGGACAGAACGTTCAGGCAATTACTGCTGCGACAATTACTTCAAAGGCAGTAACAAGCGCAGTTAATGCTGCTATTGCCGAATTTGAAAATATCAGGGGAGGTGCAGAAAATGGCTGAAAAGAAAAATCTTGTTAAAGAGCTTACCAAGGGCTTTGTTGCAGAAAACCCTGTTCTCAGACTCGTTCTCGGTACCTGTCCCACTCTTGCTGTTACAACCTCAGTTTCAAGTGCAATAGGTATGGGTCTTGCAGCAATGATAGTTCTTGTCTGCTCAAACATTGTTATTTC
>JBGVGP010000178.1:0-2338 GCA_045121735.1 Acutalibacteraceae bacterium | reverse complement strand
CATGAGTACTGCAAGAAGCTTTTTCATATTCATTTCTCCTTTTCAATCACGGAAGGTAAATCGGTTTCCCTTTTTACCCTTAGCCGTTAACCGTATTTTTCACTTACGGCTTGTGTTATTTCGGCTACGCCCTTTTCCTCATATGAAGCCACGTAGAGGTGAGGGTCGGAAAATGAATTTAAAGTGCATAGCACTACTTCTTAACCTTGTTATATTTGATAAAAGTCAATTTATTACATAAAATAAATTAACTTTTTAAAAAACAGTTGTAAATTATATCTTATAATGTTATTATTATACTATAGAATTTGTAGCTTTTCCATAGTTTGGGGTGATTTTTTTGATTTTTTCTGTACTTTGTGTCAGTGACCGCTGCTCAAAGGGTATATGTCAGGATAAAAGCGGTGAGCTGATTATAGAAATGGTTTCATCTCTCGGCAAGACAAAGGAATACATAATTGTGCCCGACGAAAAGGAAGAAATTGAAAAAGCCCTCATTTATCTTTGTGACGATGTTAAGTCTGATGTTGTGCTTACAACAGGTGGCACAGGCTTTGCACCAAGGGACATAACACCCGAGGCAACAAAGGCTGTTATAGAAAGAGAAGCACCGGGAATTGCCGAGGCTATCAGAATCAAAAGCCTGCAGATCACTCCCAAGGCAATGCTTTCAAGAGCCGTGTCGGGAATAAGGGGCAAAAGCCTTATTATAAATCTTCCCGGCAGTCCCAAGGCAGTAAAGGAATCGCTTGAATTTGTTCTTCCCGTTTTACCTCACGCCGTTGAGGTTCTCTCGGGTGACACCCAGAACTGCGGAGGAAACTACGATGGCAGATAAAGAGCTGACACAGGGCTTCAGCCTTAAGGATAAAAGTGCTCTAATTCTCGGCTGCGGCGGACTCGGCTGTAATGTTGCCGTTCATCTTGCAGGCGCAGGCATAGGACGGCTTATGCTCTGCGACGGTGATACAGTAAGTGAAAGCAATCTCAACCGACAGTTTCTTTATACCGGGGAAGACATTGGTGAAGCCAAGGTCAGTGCCGCAAGAAGCAGATTAAAGCAGTATGCACCCGAATGTGATATCTCGGCCCGGTACGGCGAAATCAGGAAATCCTTTGAGCTTGACTTTGCAAGGGATTGTGACATTGTTTTTTCCTGTGTCGACAACAACGATGCAAGGCTGATTCTTGAAAGCTTCTGCCGTGAAAATAATATACCTCTTGTTCACGGCGGTATCGACGGCTTCTACGGAGTTGCATATCTCTATGTGCCCTCATTTTCACTCACTCCCTCTCAGGCAGGTCTTTGCGAGGGCAACAAAGCGAAATATAATATAAGTGCCGTTGCAGGAATTATCGGCTCATATCAGGCGTCATTAGGCATCCGATATCTTCTGACCGAGGATAATTCCGAAAGCGGAAGAATACTTGTATTTGATGAAAATAAAGCAGACACTCTTCAACTTAATTTTTAAGGAGCGTGATTATCTATGACTAATTTGAAAGCCTACATGGGTAAGGTGCTTTTTGTAGATCTTACCAACAAAACCCACAGTGAATTCCCTTGGACAGATGAGGACAGAAAGAGAACAATCGGCGGTAAAATTATGGCCGCGGATATTCTTCTGAATCATATTCGTCCCGGTATGAAGGCATTTGATGAGGATAACTGGATTGTTGTTACAACAGGCCCTCTTACCCGTTGTAAGTCACCCTCATCAACAAGATTCAACATTTCCACCGTTTCACCTCTTACAGGTCTTCTTACCTCCTCAAACTGCGGCGGTCCCTTCGGCAGACGTCTTAAAAAGGCAGGCTGGGACGCTATGGTTATCACAGGCAGAGCAAAGGAGCTTACCTGGATTGAAATCGACGACGATAAAATCACCTTCCATGATGTACCCGAAATGAAGGGTATGATGACAGGTGAGGTGCAAAAGCAGTTCAAAAGCGGTACAAGCTGTATTGCTATAGGTCCCGCAGGTGAAAACAAGGTTCTTTACTCAGGTGTTTTCAGCGGTGAAAGAACAGCAGGCCGTGGTGGTGTAGGTGCCGTTTTCGGTGATAAGAATCTTAAAATTGTAACTGCAAAGGGTACTCATATTTCCCCTGAAATTCATGACCAGGAAAAGCTTGATGCACTTAATGAGGAGTGGAAGATGCAGCTTAAGCGTCACCCCATTACAGGTGCACAGCTTTCACAGCTCGGTACAGCCGGTCTTGTTGCTCCCATGCAGGCACACAGAATTCTTGCTACAAAGAACTTCGGTGACGGACGCTTTGAAAACTTTGAAAAGGTATCAGGTGAGGAGCTTGCCGAAAAGCACCTTATCAAAAA
>JBGVGP010000177.1:0-5213 GCA_045121735.1 Acutalibacteraceae bacterium | reverse complement strand
GTGCTTTTGGGGAATAGGGTAAAAACGGTGTACTTCCTTCACCACCAAAAACATAATCGGTTGAAATATATAACATTTTAATGTTATGCCTTTTACATTCGTTAGCAAGATTCTGTGTGCCGGCTTCATTTATTGCAAAGCATAATTCTTTTTCATCTTCTGCCTTGTCAACCGCAACATATGCTGCACAATGAATAAGCGCATCACATTCGTTTTGCTCAAAATAATCACTTACAGCAGTCTTATCTGTTATATCGAGCTCATCCTTGTCAATGCCTACATATGGTATGCCTCTTTTTTCAAGCTCACTGCAGACATCACTGCCAAGCTGACCATTTGCACCTGTTACTATAATCATGAGTTTTCACCCCATACAAAATCAACATCGCTTTCGCAAAGCAAGGGTGCATTTTCGTCCTTTGCTGAAAGAATCGGTGTGGTTATATTCCACATTACACCAATTTCGCTGTCGTCGAAGCGGATGCTTCTGTCGTGCTCCTTGCTGTAATATTCATCAACCTTATAAAGCACCTCGACGTTTTCAGTGAGTGTTACAAAGCCGTGACCGAAGCCCTTCGGTATAAAAAGCATATGCTTGTTTTCTTCGTTGAGCTCTGCACTTATCCATTTAAGATATGTCGGTGAGCCCTTGCGTAAATCTACGGCAATATCAAGAATTTTACCTCTTGTACAGCTGATAAGCTTTGACTGCGCCATAGGAGTCTTCTGAAAATGGATACCTCTTAATGTTCCCTTGTCTTTTGAATAGGATCGGTTATCCTGAACGAATTTTATATCAATGCCGAGGGCTTTAAGCTTTTCGTAGCTGTAGGATTCATAAAACCAGCCACGATTATCACCGAAGACGTCAGGCTCAATAACCTTGACTTCAGCAAGTTCTGTATCAATAATTTTCATTCTATCACTTCACTTGATTTTTTTGATATTATATCTTACCTGTCTGTATTAGTCAAGGAATCCTTGACAAAGAAGGTGAAAATATTATAATAAATATAAAAACGAAAGGAGAAGCCAATGGTTGCAGGTATAGTTTGTGAATACAATCCTTTTCACAAGGGACATCTCTATCAGCTTGAAAAAACAAAGCAGGCAGGAGCCGACGCGATTGTTTGCGTAATGAGTGGCAATTATGTTCAAAGAGGCGACTGCGCCATTTTTGATAAATGGATCAGAGCTAGGGCTGCGGTGCTTTGCGGCGCTGATGTTGTAATTGATTTGCCTGTTGCCTGGGCGGTTTCTTCTGCTGAAAATTTTGCGAGAGGAAGCGTAAGTCTTCTTAAGGAGTTTGGCATTGATATGCTGAGCTTTGGCAGTGAATGTGACAGTAAGGAGCTGCTTTTGACTACCCGTGAAAGCGTCAACGATGAGCGTGTGGTTGCGCTTACAAAAAAGTATATGTCACAGGGTCTGAGTTATCCGGTATCTCTGCATAAAGGTGTGACGGAAATCTATGGCGAAGAGGCGGCAGATGTTGTTTCTTCTCCTAACAGTACCCTTGCGGTTGAGTACCTGAAGCAGCTTTCAAAGCATGACGGTATTGATTTTTTGCCCGTTAAAAGAGTGGGTGCGGCACATGACAGTCAAAGTATCGTCGGCGAATATCTCAGCGCATCCGGGATAAGGGAGTCTGTGAAGCAGGGGAATATGTTGAATTCGGCATTGCCTGAAGAGGCTGCTGCTTTATTTGACAAAGAGCTTGAAAATAATTTTGCACCGTGTCTTCTTGAAAATAATGAAAGAGGAATATTATCCTGCTTAAGAGAGCTTGATCTGAGTGAGCTGCAATGCTTTATCAGCGATGAAAACGGACTTGCTCAGAGAGTTTATGAATGTGTAAAAGCTTCACATAGTCTTGCAGAATTATATGAGAGCGTAAAGGTTAAGAATTACACTCTTTCAAGAATACGCCGCGAGGTGATTTCGGCATATCTTAAAATTCCAAAAGATATCGCTCTCAAAGCTCCGCCGTATATAAAAATTCTTGCAGTGAATGAAAAAGGTCTTTCGCTTCTTTCGCAGGCAAAGAAAAATTCCGCAATCCCTATTGTGACCCGTCACTCGGAAATGCAGAATTTATCGCAATATGCAAAGGATATTTATAATTTACAGTGTACATCAACGGATAAGTTTGCTCTTTTTTCACCCGATGTAAGAGAATGCGGACTTGAACAGAAAACCCCGTTGATTATAGTCAGATAAGCTCACCTATACAGAAATCACCGTCACCTGTGGCGGTGATTTTTATTTGCACACATTTGCCCTGAAGACTACTATCGGCCTTGAATTTTACAGGAATATAATTTGCTGTATATCCGTTATAAAAACCGTCCTTATCACATACCTCGGGTATCACGTCGTAGCATCTGCCCTTTTGTGAGTCAAAGAAATTTCGGCGAAGCTTTTCGGTTTCATCAATCATTATCTTACAGCGCTCATCCTTGATTTTTTGCTCAAGATGACCGTCGAGCTTTTCAGCACGTGTTCCTTTTCTTATCGAATAAGGGAATACGTGAACCTTTTCAAAGCCGATTTCCTTTACAAAACGAAGACTTTCTTTGAAATCCGCTTCGCTTTCACCGGCAAAGCCGACCATAACGTCGGTTGTAAGGGTGCAGTCTGCAAAGGTGTTGCGAAGCTTGAGTGCAATTTTTCTGAACTCGTCAGCAGTATAATGACGGTTCATGCTTTTTAATGTTTTATCACATCCGCTTTGTAATGAAAGGTGGAATTGGGGACAGAGCTTTTCACATTTGCTGAGCTGCTCAATCACCTCGTCGGTGAGGTGGTCGGGCTCAAGAGAACCGAGACGCACACGGCTGATTCCTTCAATATCGTTTACTGCCTTTACGGCTTCGGGAAAGGTACGACCTGTATCCTGTCCGTATGATGAAAGATTTATGCCGACAAGCACCACCTCGTTATAGCCTTTTGATGCGAGTGCTCTGACCTCGTCGGTAAGCTGTTCAATAGGCTTTGAGCGTACTCTGCCTCTGGAATAGGGAATTATACAGTATGAGCAGAAACGGTTACAGCCGTCCTGAATTTTAACGTAGGCACGTGTTCTTTCTTCAAATTCTGTTATTGTATCTCCGCTGAAGCAGTCGCCCTTAAGATGCTGTGAAACATTAAAAATTCTTTTGCAGTCCTTTTTATACTGTAAAAGCAGCTCGGGGAGAAGCTGGTTGTTTTTGTTTCCGAGGATTATATCTGCCTGGGGTAATTCGTTGGATTTATCGGGATAAGCCTGAGGCATACAGCCGGTGAGAACGACAATTGAATCGGGGTTATTTCTCTTGAAACGGCGTACAGCCTGGCGTGTTTTCTGGTCGGCGGAGGCTGTTACCGTACATGAATTCACAACAAAAACATCGGCTGTTTTTTCTTTTGTTATTTCATAGCCGATTTTTGCGAGTGCTTCACCCATTGCCTGGCTTTCATATTGATTGACCTTGCAGCCGAGTGTGTAAAATTTTACCTTCATTATATCAAACCTTTTTCGTAATAATTTTAAAATTCATTAACTATTTTTTGCTGTATTCGGCAGGGGTAATTCCGTATTCACCTGTAAAAGCACGGTAAAAGCCTGCGTAGTCACCGAAGCCGCAGTTTGAAGCAACTGTTGTCGGCTTGATTCCGCTTGACAGCATCTGTTTTGCATGTATAAGTCTTTTAAGGGTAATATATCTGTGGACGCTTGTACCTACAACGCTGTTGAAGGCGTGTGAAAGATAATATTTACTGACAAAAAACTCATCAGCAATAGAGGACAAGGAAAGCTTTTCACAGTAGTGATGATTTATATAATCAAGAACTGACAGAATAAGCGGTGAAAAGGAATTTTCCGTGTCGTGCTTTTCGTCATAGCTGAGTGAAAGCCTGTTAAGCTCTACAAGAATGCGCAGAAGAATAGCCTTGCTTGCAAGGTCGCAGGCGTAGCTTTTATTGTTCTGCTCCTTGATAAGCTCGGTAAGAAGTGCTTTTAGAAATTCCTGGTCAGAATAAGAAAGCCTGAGAAGATTAGTATGCTCGGGAATTGTGCTGTCAAAGCATCGGGAAAGACTTGAATCATTGCTTGAAAGTGAAAACATAAAGTCCTTGTTAATCCAAAGAACAATTCTTTCATAGTCGTTCTGGTCCTCACTGATTCTGGGCTGATGAAGCTCAAGGGGATTTATCAGCAGAAGGTCACCCTTTTTCATTTCGTATATTTTACCTTCAACACTGTATTCAACCTTGCCGCTTATAAAAAAATATATCTCATAAAAGTCATGCTGATGAACAGGAACGCCTGAAAATTTTGCATCTCTGTAATGAAAAATTTCAAAATCGCTTTTAGACATGCTTTGTCTTGGGTCGAAAATCTGCATAAAGTTACCTCGTTACAAACTATTATATATATCATATAGCAACATTAACAATGAGTCAAGCAATTTTCACTATTTTTATTGTTAAAAAAATGTGTTAAAATAAAGCGTGAAAATTGGAGTATTATGCTTACTCTGAAAGGAATGGTGAGAAAATGACAGAGTTTATGACAAAGGATTTTCTTCTTAAAACCGAAACAGCTAAAAAGCTTTACCACAGCTATGCTGCTTCACTTCCGATTATTGACTATCATTGCCACGTAAGTCCCAAAGAGATTTTTGAGGATAAGCATTTTTCTGACATAACAGAAATATGGCTTGGCGGTGACCACTACAAATGGAGACTTATGCGCTCAAACGGTGTTGATGAGTATTACATCACAGGTGACGCTCCTGCAAGGGAAAAGTTTCAGAAGTTTGCGGAGGTTCTTCCTAAGGCTATTGGCAACCCGATGTATCATTGGTGCCATCTTGAATTAAAAAAATATTTCGGCTTTGAAGGTATTCTTAACGCTGATACTGCTGAAGAGGTGTGGCAGCTTGCACTTAAAAAGCTTGCTGAGCCTGATATGGGTGTAAGAGGCATTATCGAAAAAAGTGGCGTTGCTTTTATCGGCACAACCGACGACCCTATCGATACTCTTGAATATCATAAAAAAATACGTGAAGAAGGAAAGCTCAAGACTGTTGTTGCTCCTTCCTTCCGTCCTGACAAAGCATTTCAGCTTAATAACCCCACTTACGTTGCTTATATAAATGAGCTTGAAAAGGCTTCGGGTGTTAAGATTGAGGGTATTGAATCTCTCAAGGCTTCGCTTAAAAACAGAC